>JBCCEO010000090.1:0-16013 GCA_039030255.1 Planctomycetota bacterium
AGCTGGTCGAGCAACAACTGAAACTGCCAACCACCAAAGACTACACCAGTCTGCTGGGCAACGTGGACGCCGCCGTCGTGGCCGCGCCCACCGTGGCTCATTATGAAATCACCAGTGAACTACTTCGAGCAGGCGTACACTGCCTAGTCGAAAAGCCACTCGCCCTAACCGCCGACCAATCGCAGCGATTGGTGCAAATTGCAACGAGCCACGGGCGAACTTTACAAGTCGGACACGTCGAGCGTTTCAATCCTATGTGGACTGCGGCTCAAGCTGAGATGGGAACTCCCAAGTTCATCGAAGCAGTCCGAATGGGCCCATACAGCGGGCGAAGCACCGACATCGGCGTTGTGTTCGATTTGATGGTTCACGATCTGGATTTGATCCTGTCGTTGGATCGATCGCGTGTTACCAGCGTGCAAGCGACTGGTATCGCCTTATTCGGGGCACATGAAGACATCGCAGAAGCCCGAATACACTTCGACAGCGGTATGGTCGCGACGATTAAAGCTTCACGAGTTGCCCAGACGCCCGAGCGACGCATGAAAGTGTTCTCGACGGCTGGCTTTGCCGACATCGACTTTTCGGGTGAAGAGTTGCATACGGTCTCTCCTAACGTCGATTTGCTAAGCCACAGTGTGATGCTAGACGCTTTGCCAGCGGCGGAACGAATGGCTGCCAAGGAGAAGATTTACTCCGAGTGGTTGACGCCCAAGGCGGTAACCGTTTCCAAGCGTAATGCAATTCTCGATGAGCAGAATGATTTTGCGCTCAGCATTCATTCGGGCTCGCAGCCAGCGGTTTCTGGTGAAGATGGCTCGCGTGCGGTAGAAGTTGCTAGTCAAATTGTGTCTGCGATCGAGCAACATCAATGGGACGGCGCTTCGAGCAAACCTTGGCGAATCGGTGCGAGAGCCAGCGAAGTTCCCGCAATTCTGCCCATGGGTAGCAGTGCTGAAACTGAAACGGTTCACGAAGAAAATTCGCCGCAGCGTCGCGCGGGTTAATGCGTCGCGGAAGTCGTCAAGACTTTCGATCCACCGATGCAAACCTCTGCTTGCGGTGGGGCGATCTGTAAGCTCGGGGAGGTCCTTCGCTCTCCGCTCCAGAATCTGCCTTTTGAGCAGTAACGCGTAATCGTTCGGGCGTGTTGAACCTGGCATGAGCCGTGACGCGTAAGTGGCCTTGGATGGCGAAACGAATATAAGCCCGAGGTCTTTCCGCGCCCTAAGGTCAGCGGCTTACTAAAGAATCTTCAATTTTGCCGCCACGTGCGTGGTCCAAAAGTTCCCTGTAGTCGCCGAAAGTCTTGACGACTTCCGCTACGGACACGCGCCCTTGCCGCAAACCCACAAGACAAGCTGCAAAAATGGCGAACCCCAGGACGTAATCCTGCGTCCGCTATGTACGAAAAGCCGAGCAGTGGCTATCATCTTTCGAAGCGAGCATCAAAGCTCGCCCCGTGATGCATTTCGCCGAACCGATGCAGATAGTTTGGGCCCTTGGGGACCAGCTTCTCATCCAATGGAGGGTAAGCGAATGGCTAGCGGCTTCATTGGAAATGAAGTGCCCCGTATGGGGTTGCGGGTTCGAGTCCCGTGCCCTCCGCTCAGAAAACCACTTGTAGCTTTGGCCGCAAGTGGTTTTTCTCTTGCGCGGCGCTGATTCCTTGGCCTCGACTCACATCACCAACTCAGTTCGAACAGTGCTTGCGGCCGGCACAACGGTCCAAAATCGTGGCTATGCAAATTCCCATCCAAAGGCAAAGTCCGATGCCAAAGGCAGGAACGAAATATTCCATCGTCTTTTGCATGTTGAGTCCCATCGTATCGATTAGAAAGATCACGCCAATCATCAGCAGTATGGGTGGTAGGATCAAAAGGACCGGAATGGCCAGGTAGGCAAGCAAATAAGTCTTGAAAATGCGGGCAGGCGGATTGGGGATCTGAGCCAGGAAATAGATTTGCGCTTCGAATCCGGCTCCGACTCCAAGCAAAGCCAGCATACCATCTAGAATACCGCTTTTTTTTCTTGGCCCTCGCTTCACCAGGACACGTTCACGTTTCAATGGGACGATGGGCAGAAAGCAAAGGACGAACCAGCGCGTTGCATTGGCCGTGCCGTCCTCGTTGGCTTGCCAATCATAGTAGAGTGTCCCTACCCCATTTACCGTCGACATCTGAATATTACCCTCGTACGCGTGAGCTATATCTGCCCTAACGGTGGTAGCATAGCCAAAAAGCTACGATCTGCGCCCTCGAGCCAAACGTATGTTGCATTCCATTTCTGTACAAGCAGCATTGGTTTAAATGCAAGAAACAGGAATGGTAGTGAAACAAATGATAAACCGGAAGTGAAAAGTGGGAGCAGCATAAGAGCATCGGCGAGCGGCCCTGTTGCGAGAGTAATTGAGACGAACACGACAAAGCCAATCGTCGATCCGATGAATCCGAGAACACCCGTCAAAAACAGAACCATGGCAATTCTTCGGCTGCGCTTGATTCGTTTGGCAATATCAGGCCTCAAACCTAATTCTGCGTGGATTGGCTTGGGGACACCAAAGAGATACCCCGGAACTAGGAAACCAAATACCCAATTGACCATCAAAGCCAGGACAAGCCGAGTTGCCGCTGTTGCCGGAACCAAATGCACTTCATACTTGATACGCTCCGAAATTGGTTCATTCGTCATCACGCAGCGCAATGGAAATTCACAGGATTGACGAGAGATCACAAGCCGACTCCCATCTCTCCAAAGTCCAACTGTGCCGCTATCTCCATCAGCGCCGGCAAAGCCTTCTAAGGAGGAGAAGCCCGAGGAATCGCTGCCATCAGTGAAGTCAAAGTTTTCCATCATCGAATCGCCATCCGATTTCGATCTTGCGTATGTGCCTTGAGCAGCATCATACACGCATTCGTGCACTAAGAAAATAAGCGACGTGCGAATAGCGGCCCATCTGCGGTGCATCGAAATACACTGCTCCTCCGTCCTCAGTTGTGTGCCTGTTTCGCAGATTGTTTCGCCAGGAATTAACTTCAGGAGCTGTGCCCGCGGCGTCCCCGTTTCCAAAGCCGGAAGTCCCATTTCTCGCAAACAGAGAATTTGTGATGTTGATCTCTTCCGAGGCACCATCAAAAGCATATTGAGAGACGGGATAATGGCTTGAGTCTGCAATGGTCACCTTAACCAAGATGATCTCCACATTCGTGAATGTCTGCTGCGATATCGTCCCAAAGCGCGAGGGACAATAGTTCGGGGAGGGCCGTTTACCAAGAGCTAACTCTGTTCTGCCTAGCAAGATGAAGCTGCCAGAAGTTGCTAACAAGCAAGATTACTGAATCTCTTACATCGGTACCGGGCAAAACGCTTCAATGCCTCTCATCGCTCTTCCCTCATCGTCGCCCTCAGAGATACATCCCGACAAAGCCGCCTGATTCGTCCGACTCTTTCTCGATCGCTTCGATCCGCTCAATTGTCTTGCTCAAGTCTCCTTCGGCAATGTAACGCTGGAATTCCACCAATAACGCTTGTCGCACCGCCTCATGCATCCACTCGACAACCGATTGATTGATCCAATCGCAGGTCTCCTTGGCAAGTTCGATGTTTAGGTCACAACGCCGTGGAGCGAGGTCTTTTTCGTCGGTAAGCACCACGCCATCGAAGGTGTAGTGCAGCATTCCTTCCGCAGCGGAATTCGTGAGATGGAAAATACACGCGGCGTTGTGCAAGTAATAAGAATTGTGCACCCCGTGCTTCGCAACAGCAGACTCCAAACGCTCCATCTTCTCGGCAAGTTTAGGCGACGCATCGTCGGGAATGTCAAAACTACGGATGCTTCGGAGCGGCAAGCAATCAAAACTGATTTCTACCCATCTGCCGTATTCTGTGTTCATAGCAAGTATCCAGTTTGCGATAGCAAATGCTCTTCGAGAATTCATGTCTCCGGTTGCTTGAGCATTGCGAGAGTTTTGACTTATGGTACCGAATGACGCAATTTCAGTCTGCGCGAGACCCACTCACGATCGCTTTTCTCACGTATTGTCTGCCGCATCTTGAAAGTTTTGGAACTGGTTGAGAGTCGGCTGAAGTTGCGGGAGGCTATGGGTTGGCTTCCGCCAGGACTTCGGTATTGCAAACCCATAGGGTAAGCAATCGTAGCCCAAAGGTCAGCGCGGCAATGAAGAGCATTGCCGGGGCGAGCAGCATCACCGAGTATTGACCAGCCCAGACCAGAAAGACGATCCAACCCGCCGTTGTAAGAATACCAAATGGCGCAATGATACCGACTACGGTTATGCGTTTCAGAAACGGAATCTGGAACTTCTTTGGCATCAAAAGCAGGCCTGTGATCAACGAACCCGCAGCGAACGACAAATTGCTAAAGAATACAATCAACTGCACCCACGTTGACTGGCTTTCCGGTGGAAGTAGCCACCTGGTAAATGAGAACAGCGCTCCAACTGGCAAAGAAACGGCGAGCAGATCACTGATCGCGACTTTCGAAAGTGACAGGGGCTGAGTTTCATTCAACTGGAAGAATGGCCCAAAGACTAACCATCCAATTAGCCCAGTCGTCGCGAGATACGGTAGCGCAAAGATCTCCAGCATATCGACTTAATTTCAACAGATTACATCAAGGATCATGGGCAAAACATCTAACTTTCTCCGCATCGGAATCGTTATTCGTTGGTCTTGTAACGAGTCATAATCTTGAAGTTTACGAATTTCGCAAGGTATGTAGGCCTTTTTTCTCAGCTTTATACTGACCGCGGACTTCCCACCGCATTCTATGGAAACGGCAACCTGGTAGTTTTGAATCTGAAACACGAAATCGCGACCTCAGATTCCTTTAACTGTAAAAGATCCGGAATTCGTACTTGAACTCAAAAGCAAAAGTAAACAGTAGGCCAGCTGCACTTGACCGGCTCACGTTTCACTCCCTTTTCTTCAAGAACGTAGGGATGGAAAGAGCAGCTGTGATTTCTTTTCAATTGGATAAGCAAAATCCCCGGCCAAAAGACTTAAGCTAAACTGGGGGTTAATTCAGCCGTGACGGTGTTGAACCAGTGACAATTCGCCCTGCCCGAGAAAGAGCGTTTTCCTATTTCCGAAATCCTCGCTAAACTCGAATGGGAAACGAGTGTTTTCGATGTTTGAACCTTTCCACCCAAGTCTAACGCACTCAGAGACTTCCTAAATTGACTTTTGGCGAACTGTACATTGCCTTTTGCAATACTTTGATGGTACTTGCACTGACGCTCCTGCTTGCGATGCCAGTCGGAACGTTTTTAGCCTTGATGCTGTTTCGAACCAACATCTGGGGTCGAAAGTTCTTGTGGATTGCGTTGGGCAGTCAAATTGCGATCCCACTATATGTTTTCGCTGGTGGCTGGAGCGCTGGCTTCGGATTCCAAGGCTGGACCAACATCCTCGGATTTCGGCTCACCGACTACGTTGGCAATTCCGAAGCTGGCAGTTGGGGCGCGCTGCTGGCTGTCACTGCAATCCATTCCTTCGCCGCAATTCCTTGGGTCGCCATGCTTCTTTCTATTGGCCTACTTTGGGTCAATCGCAGCGAGGAGGAACAAGGGCTAATTGACGGAGGACTCGTGCATCTTTTCGTTCGAGTCATTTTGCCCAAGTGCAGAATTTGGCTGGCAGCCTCAGCACTGAGTTGCCTGGTCCCAGTTGCCACCGAAATGGTCGTCAGCAATCTCTATCAGCTACCGACGTTGACCGAGCAAGTTTACTTAGATCATACGCTTGGGGAACTAAGCCCGCTTACCTACGTTAGCAGCTTCTTCTTTTGCATGTTGCCGATGGCCATTGCCCTGTTGCTGGTGCTTAGGCGCGCTCCAAAGTTGTCGGATATGCAGCACAAGGAGAGTTTTTTTGCGGCTAGCGTCTACAGCCTCGGCTCGTGGCGCATAGCCATGAGCCTTATAGCCTGGGCCATTATGATTTTCTTGGTGGGTCTGCCTTGGTTCAATCTTGTGTTTAAGTCAGGGTGGACGCCGATCATCGATGGAGATCAAACCTCGTACACTTGGACACTCGAACGTTTCCTGACGACGGTCGACGAAGCTATAACGTTGAACGGTTCCCAATATTACTGGAGCAGCCTATTGGCTTTGGCGGCAAGTTTATTTGCACTTGCATCCAGCTTGCTTTGCTTTGGGATGTTTCGCGGCAATTGGCGTTGGCTTCCCGCCGCGTTCTGTTTGCTGTTGCTATCTGTTCCTGGGCCCTTGGTTGGATCCATCTTGATATGGGTACTCAACCGATCCGAACCTGCCTTCTTGGGCCAGCTTTATGATTCCACTCTTACCGCACCCGTATTAGCACAACAATTTCGATTGTTACCCTTTGCATGGCTGTTGACCTGCCTGACTTTCGCGTCTATTTCCCCACGCACATGGGAACAAGCCGACTTGGACGAGCTGCGCGGTATTCAATTGCTTTGGCAAGTCGTCTTGCCGCAAACCAAATACCGTTGGCTGGCGATCTGGTTGCTGCTGTTTGTGTTGAGCTTCGGCGAATTAAGTTGCTCAATATTGGTAATGCCCCCGGGCGTGAGCACGATTTCCAACAGACTCTTTGAATTCCTGCATTTTGGCATGCGTCACAAAGACTCGGGGATCTGCTTGGTGCTCATGCTATTTGGCTGGGCGGTGTCCTATGTGTTTTGGAAGACTCTCAGCGATCGATAGCTGCCGCTGCTGTGTTTTTCCAAGATCGCGACAAGCGACTTTTCTGCATCAAAGGCGGCAATAGGATCTTCCGCCAAGTCGCTTAATCCTAGCAAGTCACTTCTTTCCAGACGAATCCCATTGCGAATCCGGGTTGCCGAATCCTCCGCAAGCGTGCACTTGGCAAGCTGATCCAACAGAACATGCGGAGCCAGCAATGCCCTTTCGACGGCTTCCTTCGAGTCGAGCTTCTCGAGCGACAAACAATTCTCCACGCTGACGGAACCGATACGTGTTCGTCGCAAATCACTCATGACCGCGTCCGAGCCACAAGACCTGGCGATATCGCTACCGAGAGTTCGAATATAAGTTCCGCTGCTGCAACAAATCTGCAAACTAAATCTGGGGTATCCAAACTCCGTTAGCGATACGCGATGGATCGTAACTTGTCGCGACGGCACTTCAAAGTCTTTGCCCTGCCGGGCTAATTCGTAGGCACGTTTCCCATCGACGTGGATCGCTGAGTACTTGGGCGGAACCTGCTCAATTAGCCCTGTAAATCGCGGAAGAGCCGCTTCTAAATCTGCTTGTGAAAACTCCTTGGCTTCGTCCAATGTCCTGACCTCGCCCTCGGTATCGAGCGAATCGCTGGTTTTGCCAGCCTCAAAAGTTCCACAGTATTCTTTCTCCGAACGATGCGAGAACTCCATTAACCGTGTGGCATGTCCGACTGCGATTAAAAGGACGCCCGTAGCCATTGGGTCGAGCGTCCCTGTGTGGCCGACCTTAATTTTCAAAGGTTTCAATACGCGTTGAACTTGATTGACAATATCGCGGCTCGTCTTGCCAGCTGATTTGTCGACAGGAAGGACACCAAACATGAGAGATCACAAAGTACAAAGAAAACTGCGGACCGCCGCATCTTATATGCACTTCCTCCTCAGCGGTCAATCGTCCCGCCCTACCCTAAAATCGTTTAACGGCGAGCCGCAGGCGGAATTCCCCCCAACCCCAAATCGTTTAACGGCGAGCCGCAGGCGGAACTCTGCAACGCCCCAGAGCCGCAGGCGGACTTACTCCCGAACTGCCGCCATTTACTCTTCCTCGAACCGTTCCAAATCACGATTCCATTTCAAGGGCGACTCTTGCGATAGTCGGCAAGCACTTTCCCAAGCGTCCTCACCAAGGCCGATCTTTTTTCGTCGACTCTCTGGAATAAGGTTAAAAACTTGGGCTCTGAGATCTCCAAGGGGATTGTCCCATTCTCCGCGAGGTATCGACCCAATTGGCGCAGAATCCTCAAGTTCTTTCAAGAAGAGAACGGGATCTTGCGCTGGATGCAACTTGCGGTAGCGTAGCACACATCGACGCTCAAAGAACTCGAAATGCTCCCCAAACTTGGGTGGCTGGCCGGAGCTCATTCCAACTGCTTCGGGATAGCGAAGTGGAATATCGCTGATGACGAGCCAAGGGTCGCCCGGCCAGTGAGCTTGTACTTCAGGTTCGAAAATGCGCTGGGCGATTCGAGAGAACTCCGCCGCATCTCCCAGATCCGATGGCTCGAAGAGCAATTTCATGATCCAGGTGATAGCCATTGGATTGGACCTGAAGTCACCTGCCTTCGCGGAGGCTTGGTAGTCACTGATCTTGGCCAGCGCTCTTTCCTTTCCAAGCGGCTGCAATGCATTGATGGCGCGAATGGCTTTCAATCCGTATGTGTCGGTTGTATCTCGGCAAGCTGCGTGGAGCTTGATTTGTACTTCGTCCAGCGGGTTGTTTGCAGGCATTTCAACAACCTGCAAGGAACTCGGCAGTAGTTCGTCGTTGCTCGTCCAAGTAAGCACCGTGCCCTTCGTCGCGGTCGCAGCATCTCCTTGGTGGGACAGCCCCAGGAACACAGCAAAACGATAGCTTTCCTCGCCATGCAATACCTTGAAATCTTTCCATTCGTACCCGAGCACGACCTCAAAACTACCATCGACTCTGGTACGTGCTGTTCCATGAATTGAGTCCGTACTGAGTAAACTGAACGCCGCCTCTCCATTTTGTTTGTCGGCTGGAGTGGTCTCAATCGCAACCGTGATCGGCATCCGAAAGCGGTAGGGCTCAAGTTCTTTCGATCCGGCCATTTCTTTAAGTACACGCCCTGAAGCGTTGACTTGATTGCCCAGCCGATTCAAGGAAACGCTATCCACGCAAACATGCAATTGCTCCAGATCGTCCGACGGCTCCGCCAGTCCTTCGATAACGCGATCGTAGACTATCTGAGTCTGCCATTGTCCATCCGGCGAGGCGTCGTCCCGTTTCCTTACAAGCCGGCCTTCTATTTCTGCGTCAGCGCGTTGCAAATCTTGGGCGCCGCAAGTTGGAGCCTGGACAACGGTGAGCAGACTTAAGAATGCGAGGTAGCGCAAACATTTTCGATAGCCAAAGGTTATCTCACGTCTAGTTTTCACTTTTCCATTCCTCAAGTCTTTTACGCGCGAGGCTGGCCAGCAAAGAATCACTCGATTTCGTGAAGGAGACAACGCGTTGCTTCAGATTGTCGTCCTCGGAAAGCAAGGCGAGTTGCATCCACTTCGACTCGATTTCATAAATTGCCGCGTGTGATCGCGGGTCGATAGCATCTAGGGCCATGGATATCTCCGTCACAAAATATTCTGCTGCACCACAATTCAATAATGCATCCGGGAGATACGCACGCTCCCCAGCGCCACGCCGTTGCGTCCGAAATGGGCTCGTTCGAAAATAGTCTTTAAGGATCTTTGGATCCTCCGTTATCCGAGCCAGGGCAAAATAGTATTCGGGCAGAATCCCGCGTCCAAGTTCATGCTCAAGTTCCCCGTCACCCTTGTTCCGCGCGATTTGGTGAAATCGCTCGCGGATCAAATCGGCATGCTGCGCGACATCCCGCTCGGTCAAACCAAGCACTTGAATCGCACACTGGACGTCAGCATCATCCTTCGCACTCAACATCTCCAATGCCAACGGGACTAATTCCTTTTCATTCGGATCGACGCTTGCAACGCCCCTTAGAAGTTCGCGGGGTTTGACATCCCGAGCATTTTGAAGAATCTTGATAGCCGCAGAGCGATCTTTAGAGACATAGTAGAGCGCGGCGGCGATTTGCTCCATGTTGCTGAGATTGCGCAACTTAGGTCGCCACGATTCCTGTAGCAGTCTCTTTCGGATTGGCTCTGATCGAAGGCCTAAACGCCGAACGGTCGAAATAAAATCGGAAATTTCAAGACGATCACTCGCTAGCATCTCCAATAACTTGGCCTCAAGATTTGCTGTTTTGCTTTGAAGCGTCTGGCACCACAGCGATGCCGTCAAAGCGACAAAATCAGCGCTGGTCAAGCTCATCAGCATCTTGTGAAGTTTCTCTTCCCACTTGCTAGGCACTTCGTCCAGATGCAAAACTATCTCCTGCATCTGATGTATTTGCTCAGGATCCAATCTGTTGGCGTTCAGAACTTGGTTGCCGAGTGCGATGAGAAACTCATCTGAGGTCCTGGCAAAGATCTCAGTTGGCAGTCCAATCGCCCCATCAAACTCTCGGCTCCAGACACTCGCTTCCTCCGCCCAAAGGAAATAGAGAGCAAGTCCCGCATTCGCGGATCGTGAAGAATGCAACCGACTAAGATAAAGCTCTTGATTGGAAGGCTTAGAGTTCAAAAGCTTTTCTTGTTTCCTCGCGTTCTCGTAATCGCCGATTGCGGCTTGAAGTACATGCTCCGCAATTCCCTCGATCGCGGGCATATCCACGGATTGCAGCATTTGCAGCGCGAGCGTTCTTTGCTGCGGATTTCCGGAATTGACAATCTCTATTAGCGATGGAATCTCTCGAGCCGTGGCAGGACCAATCCTCTTCGAGGCAGCTTCAAATAAGGAAACGAAGTTGCCAAGCTCGTCGTTGTAGCATTCGTAGTCATGTTCGGCATGAGAAGCGATGGCTGGAAGAGCCGACTTTGCCGCAGCGCCGAATTGCGCAAGAGCCAGCACCGCAGCCGAGCACAGCTTCGGCTGATCGAGCAAGCCCACGAGGTACTCGACGGCTTGCAAGTCAAACTGCTCGTCAACGGTCGATGCGAGACTCGCTATAGCGCACATTGCCACGGATAACTCTTCATCTTCTGCTAACTTCAGTTTGGCTAGAAGCAACGTTTCGTCATCGGCCCTAATATAGGTGGCGGCGATGCGTACTCGAGGCGATGCATCTGCCATCAAATCCATCCCTTTCTCTCGTGGCATTTGGTTGCATCGGGCTAACGCAGTTGCCGTTGCGCTTCGCACCAGTGGACTAGCTGCATTCAGTCCTTCTTTCGAAAGTTCGAGCCCAACATCGGCAAGATCGCACAGTAGTTCGACGACTTGCCGACGCACAAAATAATCGCTGTCATCCAGCAAGGGCAACAATGCTCTTTGCATTTGCTCGGCCGCGTTGCCCAACCTCATTTCACTAAGATCTAGCTGACTCAAAAGATGAAGCACACGTCGCCTAAGCACTGCATCATCTTTACTAAGGAACTCGCAAAGCTGAGGTGCCATGCGAGCCACACTTTGCGGCGACAATTGCGATGATCGACGCTCCAAACTACTAAGAATGCTAAGCCTGGGTGTTGGATCTTCTGTGCGTCTTCCATCTTGCACTTGACCAATCGCGCTGGTGCAGATCATGCACTGAAAGCCAGTGAGCGTGAGCACGAGAATACGATAGGCGAGCATTAGCCCTGGTATTTCCGTACGAAGGCCGAGTCGCCCGCCAAGCATAGCTTTGATGTGCATCGCAAATGTCCAATTCGGTCGCATTTGGTGACGTTCAGATGAGAAGGATTGCCGAATGACGTTGCAACGTATTGACTAGATTGTAGGCATTCAAGTCCTGGTTGCAAACGAATCTTATGCTTGTGTCCCTTCTCCATATACAACTCTACAGCAGCACATTGCAGCAATAGTTGAAGGCGACGCCAACGCGCGCTGAGAAAAATGAGAATACACCAAGATACGAGGATTCGAAGTCCTGAAGCCATCGCCTCTACAAAGAAATCGCGTTCAAAGCCACGCTATTCGTTGTTGGGAGAAGGCACGTAGTCGTACTCTATGGCTATTTTCTCACGGTCGCGCTTTTGTTGCTCAGACGGGAAAAGCGTCATGAAGATGATGGGAACAAGCGCTAAGAATACCACACCGGCGATGATCAACAGCAGCTTTTCCGGGCCTATCGAGCCATCGGAAAGCTTTTTGTCGGGATACTTTATTTCTTCTTTCACCATGTCAATCCAAGTTGATGCCACCCAACCCGACCCGATACAAATTCATGCAAACTAGCTAAGGAGCATACTACTTGCCACTAATTCGATAGAGCGACTTGGTCGTACGAACAACAAGACTGTCGTCGGCAATTGCCGGCGAGGCATTGCAGCCGTCCGGAAGTTTGTTCATCGCAACCAACTCGGGCTCTTCGCCAATAGTATAGACCCAGCCCGTATTTTCGTGATTGAACAAGTAAATGTACTTTGAGTTCGCTACCAAAGAAGCACTGAACTTTCCTTCAAGACGCGTCTTCCAGACGATTTCTCCTGTCTTCGCATCCAGGCGTTCGAAGATTCCCGTATCCGTCACATCAAAAAGTAGACCATCAATCAGCACAGGACTGGGCTTGGAGCCAATACTCTTGGGCTGAACCCAATTCACATGCGTGTCCGTAACATCACCCATACCATCAACCCGAACGGACATCATCTTGGCGCGACCGAACCCGGTACTGAGATAGATCGAAGTCCCGTCAAACAAGGGACGCACTGTTGTGGAATGCTCCGCATAACGTACTCGCCAAATCTCCTTGCCCGTTAGGGGATCGAGCGCCAAGCACGTCTTGCTGGCTGGGCTGATCAATTGATCTCGCCCGTTGACTTGAATCACAATTGGGGTTGAGAATGCTTTAAAGAAGTCACCATTGGTAGTGCCATAGTCGATGTCGCGATCTTGCTTCCACACCGTTTTGCCAGACTTTTTGTCGAGTGCCACTGCGTATTGGTGGTCAAATCCATCCATGTGGAAAATCAGGAGATCTTGATACAGGATCGGAGAGCTACCAGCGCCGCGATAGTGATTGCACGGAAGGTCACGTCGTTGCCAGAGCACTTCTCCCGTGCTGCGCCGCAGGCAGGCGGTGCCGTAAGCACCGAAGGAAATATAAACGTTCTCGCCTTCGATAATCGGCGTAGGCGAAGCAAAGGAGTTGGTGACGTGGTGATCTTGCTGCACTTCAGCGTTCTCGAAGAGTAGCAAGTCATGCAAGATTTTTCCAGACTCAAAATCCACACAAAGAGCCGACATCTTTTTGCCGTTCAATGTCGCAGTTGTCAGCCATATCTCGCCTTGATCAACTACAGGCGAGGACCAACCTCTTCCATGGATTGGCGTCGACCACAGGACGTTTTTTTCCTCAGACCATTCTGTGGGAAGGTCAGCCGACAACGCTAGGCCATTGGTGTTGTCGCCTCGGAACTGCTTCCAAGACGCAGCAGTGTCCTCCGCCAAAATCAATCGCGAAAACAAAAGAGAGGCAACAAACGCAAGGATAGAAAGGGTGCAAAACTTTGTTCTTAACTGCATGATTCAATCAGCCTCTACCAATATCTTTCGACCACAATTTGGCCGGGTTTCTTGCGTTCATGTTTCTCCAAGCCTCGATCGCCGAGAATCGCCTCGGTTTCATCGAGCATGGCTGGATTGCCACACATCATAACGCAGCTGTCCGTAGTAAACTCCAAGCCAGCAGTCGATTCTAATTGCCCGCTGGTAATGGCGCCTGTTATTCTACCCTCTAAAGCGCCTTCTACGTTTTCCCGCGAAACGACCGGAACGTAGGAAAGTTGGCCGGCGCTCCGCGAGATATGTTCGGCCAATTCTTGCGTATAGGCGAGGTCGGAAGCGTGTCGGACTCCATGAACTAGGGCGATTTTTTCATAACGCTCCCATATCTCGCTTTTCCGAAGCATTGCAATATACGGCGCTAGCCCCGTACCCGTAGCGATCAGCCAAATAGACTTGGGCGCCTCGGGACAATGCTTCAAAGTAAATCTACCAGCAGCGCGGTCGCCAACGTCGATCGTATCACCCGCCTCCAAGCTCCAAAGCTTCGGAGTTAGCTGCCCGTCGGGAACTAGTACGATAAAGAAATCCAAGACTTCGCCATAGGGTGAGGCGACGCTGTAGGGCCGATGCAAGTGACGCCCGTCTTCCTTGTAATAACCAAGCTGCAAGAACTGGCCTGGATCAAAGTCTTCGACCTCTGGGGCTTCAATCTCCAAGGTGAATAGACCGTCCGCCCAAACGTTCTTTTTGCGTACGAGGCCGCGCGTCCACTTCATGTCTACTGCACCCGAGGGAATGGTGAGGGGAGGTGAGGAATCCTTCCGGTGAGATCGTGGTTGTTAAGAGACAACATTTGCGCCATCAAAAACGACACAACTACTTTGGCTTACCAACCTCGAAACGCGCAGACGCTTGGTTGCTAGCGGCGGTCTCAACGATCATCGATTCAACATAGCCTACCCAAATCCTCATGTCTACGAAGCGGTTTAGGACTTGGACGGCTACAAGGAAAAAAACGGATTTCGAAGTTCGACTACAACGATAGGCCAACACGTGAGGCGATGAACTTTAGCATCGCTTTCCCCTGAATACTGTCCAGCTCATTCCAAACGAGATGGTGCATTTTCATCTGGACTTCGTCCGCAACACCTGGCAAATGAGCCGATTGGATGGCAACCACGCCATCTCCCTTGCCTTGTTTCAGTTCATCACAAGTCACAACATCGCGAATCCGCCGATCCACTTCTTTGGGCTCGTCCACCGAGGACGCAATGGTATCCCAAATCGATTCGACCAAGACTCCCAAAGCCGGTTTCATCGGACCAGCTGTGCCAATCAATACAGAGTAACGAACATCTGGATTCCGCTGTTGCGAATTCAGCTCTTGTAGAAACTTCGAGTTGGGAATGAGATCGCGAGTTGCCTCATTGAACCCATCGACAATGGAACGCAGTAAGACACGATTCCGGTTGCCACCGCCACGATTCACGATGCGGAAAACCTGCTCAGCGCCTTCCAGCAGCGGTCCATACTCGGCCAGAGCTGACCCATGATTCGGCGGGAAGATTTGCACTAGCTGATCAACTCCAATGCGATCTGAAATCGACTGGCGCACAGCTGCACCGCCGGCCGCTGTTGGGTTCATCTCCAAAGCAGCCCGGGCAACCAATCCTCCCATGCTGTGCGTCACCAAAGTAATTTTACTGTTCGGATGCTCAGCTTTGAAATCCGACAAACGCAGAACGAGCATCCCTGCCGATTCAAAAATCGGTCCGTCATTTGGATAGCGAAAAACACATACTGGCAAGTTCGTCTGCTCGTGCAACTTAACACCTACTTTGGCAGCAGAGGACTCGGTACCATGCAAACCGGCCATTACCACGACGACACGCGGCGGCGAGGCGGGTTCGCCTTTCCAAGTACTTTCCACCTTGTCGAGCGAAGTTAGCGTGGAGCCTTGAACGCCCGCAAGAAATTTGCGCAAGCCGCTTTTTCGATCCGCCAATCGCTTGGCCAACTCGTCCACGTCAACCAGTAAGGCCGTTGGCTGATCGGGCGACCCTTCATATCGAAAAGATTCGGGATTACGAGCAACCAAATCATCGACGGAAGACTTGGGCAAACGCGTCATCCCGTTTGATTCGAGTCCAAAGCCCCGCGTAAAAGCCGTGATGCTACCGGCCACCCAATGGATCTCAGCAGAAACTGCATCGAAAAGTTTTGTTGCATCGATCGAATTACCCTCGAACGGTATTCGCACTTGCTGCGTTCCGGTTGCTGCAGCGACCTGAGCAACCGCCGTATGCGAATTGCCGAGCATAATGAGGCTTGCAGGTGCAAATACTGCCCAAAGCCCTAATCGCGAAAATCGTGAATGCATATCAAACATAGCCAACACCACTTAGGGTTTTCAATTAGGAATTTTTGCGACCAAAATGACTCGTTTCTAAGCCTAAAATATAGATGACCGCCGTCTGTGGGTAAAGCATGTCAGGGAGTTGCAAGGTGAGAGAAATAAAGCCGTTTGAGTCCGCAGAAGCGTTGGCGAAAGCGATCGACAACGGAGGCAGGTTCTACAATTTCTTCTCAAAAGCCGACGATAATATCGTCTCTGCCGGGGAATTGGCTAAGGCTGCAGGGATCATCAGCAGCGACCATACAGCATTTCTATTCTTAGAGATGGCGGCATTCGATTTGAACGTGGCTCAGCGTAGTCAAATC
>JBCCEO010000091.1:0-15935 GCA_039030255.1 Planctomycetota bacterium
AAGTAATCGAAGTCGCTGCCAGGAGCGAACGTGTACGCACCTGTCGAACTAATGTTGAAAGTTCCGCCAGCAGAACCTGTGATGTTGGAACCGAGGTTCGCCGCGGAACCGTTCACTTCGCTGACTGTTAATGCGTCTCCGTCCGTATCACTATCCACGCCATTTCCGTTGTCATCCGTGATGACGTTGCCGGTTAGTGTCTGATTCTCACCGCCTGCCAGATCATCGTCGGTGGCCATCGGATCATCATTCACTGGTGTTACAGTGATGCCGACGGTAGCGGTCTGCGTGACAACCTCAGCACCGATTCGACCTGTACTCAGCAAATTGGTCGATACGCCGCCGGTATCTGCTCCGTTCATCCTGGCAATTAGATTTGCGCCACCACCCCAATCGTAGTGCTCAATGAGGATATCGTGATAACCAGCATTCAGAAAGATGTTTCCAAAGTTGGTGCTCGAGCCGGCAGCATTGTCATTATCTGCAACGAGTGTGCTGTTGATCCAGAGGCGGCTTCCGTTGTTGGAATTCAAGCTGAATTCATAGTTGTCTGCAGATTCAACGTATAGTTTCCCAAAATATCTAACGCCGTAGTCTCGGTTCGAGCCTGTTAACGCATTCGCCAGAGCCGCACTATCTAGGTCAGTGGCTACTCCGACGAAATCTGGATCTTGCTCAGGAATATCGTCTACCGAATCCCAGGAAACTGGGCTATCAAAAAACTGATATTGAAGCCCTTCAGCTAGCCCGGTCACGGTGTAATTGAAAGAATCAGTGCCGAAAAAGTCGGAAGCGGGTGAATAGCTGATAGTACCGTCGCCGTTCACACTTGCCGTACCATTCGTTCCGTCGGTTGCCGTCTGCACTGTCACGGTACTTGGTAAGACAGCATCATTTCCGAAAACACTAATCGTAACGTCGGTGTCTTCAGGCGTGATTGCTGAATCGTCGTCTACAATCGTGTACACGGAAACATACACGGTGCCTTGTGAGTCATCCCCGTCCCCGTCGGCGACTGTATAGGTGAATTGAATGGTGCCAGTCGCAGTTGCGGCAGCAGAATAAGTAAGCGTGCCGTCCGATTCGAGCCGTACAGTTCCTTGACCTGAGCTCAGATTTATTGTCTGGCCTGCTGATATAGATTGACCATCAACCTGTGTGACAACTGCTCCTCCGTCAGGTACTTCGTCGTTGTCCAACACATTAATAATTACGCTTCCTCCGCTACCGACGGATGCGACATCAGTGTGAGCCGTTACGCCCTCGTCTACCTCATTGATGTCGATAACAAGTGCAATTGGACCTGTGGTAGCTGTCGGTGTGGCAACTCCGTTTTCAGGGTTGGTCTCCGCTGACGTTGCGTAGACCTGAAGCGTAAATATGTTGGTTGTGTTTGGAGGTGGATTAAAAGAAAGATTTGCTAACTGCGATTGCGTCACGGTTACGCTGCCGCTAAGAATTGTCAGAGGAACGCCGTTGTCCAATATCTCGGCACCTGCTGGAATATTGGAGATTAGGATCGATGTGATCGTCTCCGAACCATCTGCGTCGACTAACGACACACCGATTGCACCGCTCAGGCTTACGACCTGATTCCTTCCCCCACTTACATTGCTTGTTGTCACGGTCGGTGCATCCGCTACAGCATTCACACTGTATTGGATTTGCTGCGTGACGGACTGGGAGGATCCGTTGGGTTCCATTGATGTCAGCGTCAAAGTGATCGATTGGTCGACATCAGAATGCATCGCTGCCTGAAACTGCAACTGGGTAATATCCCAGCTTGAGATATCAACGCTCGAGTTGGTAGAACCTGCTGTGAACGTATTTGTTCCATCTGTCAGCGTAGCGCCCATGGGAATTGCACTAGCGACCAAGCTAAGTGTTTCGGAACCATCGGAGTCTGGAGTTGAACTAGTGATATTGAGAGGCGTACTTAGCGAGTCCTCATTGACAGTCGTGCTTGTGTAGGAAGTTACCAGCACCGGAAGATCAGCGACGGGTTCAACATTGAGTGTGACAAAAGCTGTTGCAGTATTTCCGGCCGTGTCTTCAATGTCGTAATTGAGAAACTCAGCGCCACTAAGATGGTCGGCGGGCGTGTATTCCAAACTTCCGTCAGCGCGGATGAGAATGGTGCTTCCTGAGGCCAAGTTATGCAAACTTCCGATCGTAAGAGAATTGCCATTGGAGTCCGTCGCACCGACCACGGTGATATTATCGCCCTGTGGATCATCGTCGTTTGCAAGCAATCCAGTAGCGGCATCGACTATTAGCGGACCTGTGTCTTCGTCCATCACATAAAAGTCGGCGGCGGCAGTTGGAGAATTGACAGCGTTCGAGAAACTGATCGTCGTATTCGCCGTGCCCGTCACATTGGTTCCGTCGGTCGCGAATACCTCAACGACCCGCACATAGCTCTTGTCAAACGTCGCGTTAGTGTTTGAGTAGGTGATGGATTTGATAGCGGTTTCGTAGTTTTCGATCAAAGATACACCCGACAACTCAACCACAATACGATTTGGATCGCTCGTGTCGACGTTCGCATTGATGCCCAATGCCGCCAATAAAGGAGTGTTTACATTGAGTTGGTCACCTGCAGAGGCGTTTGTTAGGGTAATCGTCGCGCCTTGAAGTGTCGTGTCATTCAAATCAAAGACTGTAATATCAGCGTCCGCGATAGAAACAGGCACGTCACCCGCAACACCTGGGATCGACCCGTCGATGTACGTCGTCTGATAATTACTGCCTGATGCACCCGACGAGTCATCCATGTCTAGATCCAAACCTTGGGTGTAGCTTGTATCTGGATTGGTGAAAACTAGATCTCCATCACCATCATGGTTGAAGAATCGGGTTCCGTTGTCGTAAACATAGTATGTCAGAACAAGTTCATTGGCGGTTGACCAGTCAAAACGAACCCAGCTTGGTCGCTCGTCATTTTGGTTCTGGGTTCCTTGGGCAACAAGAAAGTCGTTGTCGACGGTAACATCAAGGTTTGTTGGGCTTTGAAGCGTATAAGATGAAAGATTATGTAATGAAGCTGCAATACCTTCAACGGTTTCAGGACTTCCAGCTCCATCGATGTCAGAAATCGTGAGGCCTATGCGTCCTTCGGTTGGTTTCTGGTTGGTAGCGGCATCAAAGATCTCCCATCGGATCGTCGCTGTACCATCCCCTGAAATGCGGGCTCGCATATCATCGCGAGTTGGATCGGTAGTCGAAACAGTTTCAAAGTCCACCGATGCAGTCCCTGTCACACCGATGACGGTGGCTACCATATTTACATTTTGATCCTGGTCATTTTCGAAATCTCCGTCGCCGTCAGAATCAACAGTTGGATCGGTGTCGACGAATCCTGCATTCAGCCAAGTTCCTGTGGTCCCTACACCACCATCGCCATCAACGACGACATCAGTTGTGGCCTGGATTACAAATACGTTCAGAGTATTGAAGTAATCGCCTATACTCAGGTTCTTCGCATCAATCAGACCAACTTGGTGTTCCAACTCCCAATCACCACCAAGTTTGGCGTGCCCAGTTAAATCACTGGAGGCCGCGACGTCGGCTCCCGTCAGTAGGCTCAAGTCCTCGATGAGTTGCTCACCAGCGGAACTTTCAGCCAAGTTGCAACCGTAGAACAACAAGTCCGCCTGTGCGGATAAACCGTTGCTCCAGGCAGCCACACTAGAGGCGTAGCCTTGCAGATTCGTAGCGGAAAGTACGGTATTCCCCAGTTGAAGGGCGTTATCCGCCGCGTGGGAAAGTATATGGACAGCGTCGTACAGTTGATCTGGGGAGGAAAGAAACTTACCTATTTGTTCGACACCATCCTGACTGGCGTCCAGCAACCTGACTTCGTAGCTTTTGCCTTCCTCTTTCTCAAGAATGGATGAAATGAGCGCATCTGCGTCGGCGACTTGAGCATCGATGATAATGAGTTCCCGCGGACCTTCCGACTGATTTTGGACATCAGTCACTTCCTCACTTTGTGGCGAAATGGGAAAGGGTTCGGCCTCTGGTTGAATCAGGAAACCTCCATCCGGGACTGCATCGAATAGGATTCGATCCTCCAAGCGTTCCATTGTTCTAGCGAGTCGATTCGGAAATTGGGCGTTGACCTTCATGAAAGTCCCTGGGGCAAGAGTGACTAACAGGCAAAGATTTAGGTGAGAAGATAATGCTTCGTTTGAAACCTAGTACAGTAAATTAGGCCTGAAAGAAGGTTAGTACTTCCCGGTACTAAATTCGCTCTGTTAGAGCGTGCGGATTATGACGGTCCTGCAGCCTTTTCTTTTTGTGCCACAGTGGTGGTGTAAAAAACGTCGATCCTGATTCTCAGACGCAGTGCCCGACAGCGTCGCCAATCAAGCCCGGATCATGGATGATGAACGTAGTTCGCAAACTGATTTTGCTTTTGATATCAATCCAGCCCGTCCCGCTGTTTTCGCAGGAGATGGGGCCTGCGGATTTCCGTAACAAAGAATTGTCGGAAGATTCTGACGACGGCTCTGGCACGGTCCTCGCCGCCTCGCCTTTACAAAACCTTGCAGTAAACGAATTCACCAGCTCCCACAGCGACTCCCGTCGTACTTCGGCAAACCACATGCCGTCAAAAGACAGCATTGCATCCATTTTGCAAGAACTTGCACGCGAGCAAGTAAACGTAGACCGTATTGCCATTCCATGGTGGCAGGACTCAGCTGGAAGACCAATCTCTTCCAAAGCGCACACGATTCCAACGAGCATCGATGACTTGGTACAGCTTGGGTTGATCAACGCAGCAAAGCTAAAGGTTGCAGGCTTCATTCCGCAGATTCGTCGCACTGCAGTGACTGAAGCTGATGCCGAGTTCGATTGGAATTCTTTTGCCAGCACAATGTGGCGGGATATCAGCGATCCAGTGGGTAGCTCGCTAACAATTGGGGGCCTCGGCGGAAATCGCTTTCGTGATCATGACCTCGACCTCAACTACGGTTTGCGCAACAAGAATCGGCGTGGCGGGAACCTTGAGTTGCTACAACAATGGGGCTTTCAAGACAACAACTCCACTTTCTTTATCCCGAACGACCAAGCCACGACCCGCTTCATCCTTCGCTACACCCAACCATTGATGCGAGGTCGAGGCGAACAATACAACCAAAGCCTTGTTGTGCTTGCGAATATCGATGTCCACGGTGCGCAGCACGAATACATGCGGCAGTTGCAAAGTCACTTGTTGGAGATTTCACAAGCTTATTGGGCACTGTACTTGGAACGAGTCAACTTGGCACAGCGTATTCGCTTGTTCCTCAAAACCCAGGAGGTCGAAGAATCACTGCGAGCCCGGCAAAAGGTTGATGCAGGCAAATCGCAAGTCGCGCGAGCTCAGGCTGCGTTGGAAGCCCGCAAGTCGGATTTAATCCGTGCTCATGCTGCGATCAAGAACGCCGAAACGCGTTTGCGTGCTTTGATCAATGCACCTGATCTTGAGGGTGAACCTCACCAAGTGGAATTGCTGCCGACAGACCACCCCATTGTAGATTTGATCCCCGCAGATTTGGACAATGAGTTTCAGACCGCTCTTCGCAACAGACCCGAGATAAGAGCAGCAGTGAACTCCATCAAGGCTGCTTGTGTACGACTCAAGATGGCAAAGCATGAAGTGCTGCCAATGTTGAATTTGATCACCGAGTCCTACATAGCAGGCTTACGAGGCAATTCCGACTTTAGTAATGCCTGGCTCGACCAGTTTCGAACTGGCGAACCAAGTTACTCGGTTGGACTTGAATTTGAAGTCCCACGCGGACGGCGAGCCTCAAAAGCAAGGTTGACTAGACGCCAATTGGAACGCGCTCAGTTGCAACAGGAATATCGCAATGTGCTGGAGCTGACGCGAGCCGAGGTGGAAATCGCAGTACGCGAACTGCAGACTTCACATCGTGAGCTTGTGGCCAAAGAGCGTTCCTTGGAGGCGGCGGCACTTGAGGCTGAAACCATCGAGTTTCGATGGAAGAACTTGGCCGATCAGGGAAGCACGGGCGGATTGATGCTAGATTCACTCTTGCGTGCACAAGAGCGATTGACCAACACCGAGTTCGAATTCGCGAAGGCCCAGTTGACCTACAATTTGGCGATCATCAACTTGCGACATGCCAACGGCACGCTCTTCCAGTCGTTCCCAACCGAGATTTTCGGACAACAACAACGGTAAGCGATTCTAAAGTCCGGGCCTTTGTGGCTTTACGGGACCCTAGCAGCGCAAGTCATCGCGAAGTTCGCCGCACCACTTAACTGAGCCACTACAATTAAAGTCCGTGTGTCCGATTGAGATGGCTGCGAATCCATTGCTGTGTCTGCCCGAGCAAGAAATCTCCCATTGAAATATCACGTTGCCGCAGCTGCAATATTCCGGTTTGCCCTGCAAGTAGCGGGCTTGACACATCTTGGCTGTTACCAGCTTTGTAGAAGTCGCCATTCGTAGCCTCTTCAAACAGACTGACTCGCAACTTGACTCGCGGGCTGACGAGTTTCAAATTGCCTAAACGGTCTTCGTGCTGCAGGCGACTTGCAGCTGAGTCTTGACTTGAACCATCGACTCTTCCTCGATCGAGCACATCGAGTGGACCGCCATAGGTGCCAGCAAATGCGAAGTGCGGCAGAACGTCCAATGATTCTGGGCTAACTTCAGTCACAAACCCTTCTCTCCTATCGGGTTGTCCCCAAACGAGCAGGGTGACTGGCCGTTCGAGTAATTCAGAAACTTCCGAACTATCATGTGCAGAGACGAGCGCTGTAACCTCTAAATCGTTACCGTCACCGATTTCGCAGAGCTCTTGCCCAACCTTAACATAAGTTTGCAACAACTGAGACAAGTCTGTAGCAAGCACTCGGCCGGATCGCGGTGCGTAAATCTGCAGTTGTTCCATACTCAGCTCTAGCTCCGATAGCTTCGATAGCAACTCTGCGATCGTTTCATGCTCGAGTTGGGCGAGACCAATTTCTCCCACGTTTTCCTGAACTCGCTTGCGGATTTTCGCTTGCTCCAGTTCTTGCCGCATGGCCTGAATCTCAGATGCAAGATGTGGACTTACCAAGTTGAATAGTCGATCCCCCTCGCGGACCTCCTGACCATCCTGAACGTAGATCTCTTCAATGAATCCAGCTGTGGACACACGAATTGTTTCCAGATCATGAAAGTCGACAACAAATGGAGCTTGCACAACTGTCGGGGCTGGGAGGCTCATCACTCCCGCGAGACCAGCGGCGAGACTGCCAGAAACCATAAAAAACCGAATTCGGCTACCACCGTTCGCGTCCTTGTCCAGAAAATAGCCGCGAACAAATGAGAATAAGGGCGTAGCTACCCATACGATGATCGCGCTGGCCGCCAATAACAGCCCCAATCCCTGCATCGTGTTGGCGGCGGCAATTGTCAGGGTCGCACAAAGCATGAGTTTCCAAACCATTGCAGCAAGGCCGTAGAGTTTGACTGCGTGGCCATGCAAGCCAGAGTACTGCTGCAGTTGAGGGGGCACTCCGAAGAAGATCCTCGCTCCAAGGTTCCTCACGTAAGCCGCACCATGATTTCCCAAGTTCGGAATCTCAAGCCAGTCCGCCAACATGTGATAGCCATCAAAGCGCATCAACGGATTGGCGTTAAAAATTAAAGTGTGCAATGACGCGGCAATGACAATGTTGGCTGCGATCATTTGCACGAGCCCGGGTTCCGAGTGAACCCAGATCAACGCAGCAACGGCCGCGAGGAACAATTCGGCCAACATGCCTGCACCGGCTACAAGCATCTTCTGATACTTGCTACTCAATCTCCAGCTACTGGTCACATCCACAAATGGAAGCGGTATCATCAGGAAAAACATGATGCCAAAACCACGCACGGCTCCACCGAACTTCTTGCAAGCAATGCCGTGCGCGTATTCGTGCACGAGTTTTAGAATTAGCCACGTCCCAGCCAAGTAGAGAAACCCATCACGGGTAAAAAACACTTCTGAATAACTCCGAAACTGTTCCCAGTGATCTAGGAATTGAAGGAGGCCAAAAGCACACACCACAACCCACAAGAGTGCCGCTGGCAAACTGACTAGAGCCCCCAGGTAGCGGGCAAGCATTTCGAAAAAAGAGTCAGGGTTCCCAAGATGCACCTTAACGCAAATAGGATTCACTCTTTGCATTAGCGACTTTTTCAAGTCGCTGGACTTTTCTTCCCGTAGAGTTTCTAGATTCGAAGACTGCCGAGTACTAGCGAGTCCACTTTCCAATAACCACTGAGCGACTTGAATTGCTTCCCGTTCGCTAAGGGCTTCTACGCCCAACTTGGAGCATGTTTTAGCGATGACCGTTGCCAGAGTCGAATTGCCATCGAGTTCCGATAGCAGTGCATATTCGGCCTCGCCCACACGGTAAAAAACCCCGCGCAAACTGTCTTCGATCAGATACCAGGTTTCATGCTTGCTATCTTGCAATTGAAACTTGAGACCATCACGCAACGCAAGCCGAGTCTGCCCAAGCTCCAATGTCGATGAATCTGAATGCTTCATGTTGTACTCCTTACCACCACGTCAAGCGAGTCACGAGGAACTGCCATGGCTGATGAAAGAGATTCCATGCAAGTGGCTGGGGCGCACAATCGATTCTCACACGGCCTTCCATCCCAGGCCGCAACCGACCATTTGTGTTTTCGACTTTGATCTCTGCCACGAAAACATTCCTTGCATCACGTAATTCAGATTGCGGACGAATTCGGTCGATGGATCCAAAGAAAGATTGATCTTCTAATCCATCAATCCAAATGCGAACTGGCGTTTCCTGCTCCACGAATGAGATTTCTTCAGCGAGAATATTGATTTCAATTCTCAGGTCATCCAGAGTGCCAATTTCATAGATAACTTTGCCTAGTTCGACGGCTTGGCCACTTAATTCAACTCGCTCACCCCGAAGTACAATCCCATCAATAGGACTCGTAATATCGATTTGCTGTAGTTGCATTTCTAGCAACTCTTCGCGTGCTGTGAGCTTCTTGAATTCGAGTTCGCTTAGCTGCGAGTCGGACACTTTTCTGTCTGCGAGTTCGATATCTCGCTTCTTCCTTGCTCGCTGCATTTCCGCACGAACTCCGGTCAATTCATAGCGCAGCTGCTGAGAATCCATTTGCACCAAGCGATCACCCCGCCGAACGGAATCGCCTGTATCGGCCAACCCCTGCTCGATCGTACCTTCGAATGGGGCGACAACGAACCTCCGCTCAGTCGTCTCAACGACGCAGCCACTTCGCACGCGATATGGAACTGGATACTGCATGAGCAGCACGAAAAAGACAATGGCCAACCCAACAATGACACCTCGAAGGCTGAAGGCGAAGTTTCCGATGACGCTTAGGCATCTTCGCAGGAGTGATTTCTGTGCTCTGTGCACCACGTCGAGTGCCGATGCAATGCGCGGGGCAGCCGCTCGCAAGAAATTCGGCAACTTCTGCTGTGCTAGGTTGTCCTTGGATCCACCAAGCAACAATGCGCCGACAAGGCGTTCGTCGTTAGTCTTGAGTGGAACTGACATGACTGTCTCGACACCTGCCTCTTGGGCCAATTGTCGATGTGCCAACCGTATCGACTCATCATTTTTGCCGGATGGCCAAGCTGTCAACTCGTTCGTCAGCAACGTTTCGCTCAAAGCCGTACGAATACTCTTTGCGACCTGACTCGATTTATCGAAGGAGCTTGCACCAGAAACAGCCTGCAACACCAGCCGCCCGCTCAAGCTCTTCGTGCAAATCCCTGCAATGCTGCAGTTTAAGTGCCTTGCCAGCTCGTTCACCACGACTTCGCAACCACTTTTCATGGAATTCTGCTGCTCAATCTCGCTTACCAGCTCCACAAGAGCTGCGAGCGAAAGGAGCTTCCAATCGCTCTGCTGCGAGCATTTGCCTTTTAACCAAAGTCCATAGTAAGCGACAAACGTCTCCAGGGCGAACAACGCTTTAGCGGAGGAGATATCTTTGGTAACTAGCAAGAGTATCTCGTCCGCAGCGCCAAATACTTGAACTGGAGCATAGTAGCACTGGAAGCCGAGGAAACTCTCAACCTGCACCGAGTTTCGCTCAATAGCTTGATTACAAGTCGCCTCGAATTTCTCCAAAAAATCCGAGCGTCGCGGAACACGTCCCGTCGCATGCGACGGGTTTAAATCCCAAGATTCATCATTTTGGCGTACCAAATGTGCAACCCCAACCGCGCCAACATGACTCAGCAGTAGCTGGCGAAAACTCGCCCGGCCATGCTGTTCATCTACAGCTCCCGACAACAACTGATTGAGCCGCAGATGCAATTCGGCTGTGCGCGCTGACTCGGGCTCAGCCGAACTTGGCTCCCGTTCTGCCCGATTTTGCGTGTTGGAATCATGCTTTTCCGCATGATTTCTTGGTTCCGCATTTGCTTGCGAACCTGCTAGATGGATCGACTCTGGATTGAACTGGTTCTTACTCACGACTTTAAGCGCTTATCAACGCTTCGTTAGAGATTGAAAGGCGGTTGGTTTTTAAGTGGGATTGCTTTGCTAGGATTCAAGGGCAAGTAGAAGCTCACTTATTGAGCCTGCCGGTTTGACCGAGCCAAGTGCATGGAGAGCCGCTACGATGGCGGAGAGAAGAGTTTTCAAAGACAACTTCCACGCGAGTTGTGCCACTGTCGGGATCGGTGATCGGCGAAACGAAGTCAACCTGAGCTGACACCGCTTCTTGGCTTTCGCCCACCGCAACGTGGACTTCTTGGCCATTGCGAAGCTCCGCAACTTCCGATGCCAGCAGATAGAATCGGACCCGCAGTCTTTTAAGTTCTGCTACAGTTGCAAACTTTGGCTCTGCCGAAGAAAGAAATTCACCCGCCTTGCAGTGCACTTCTGTAACAACTCCACTGATTGGACTGCGCACCGTTCGTTTTTCAATTTCCGCTTGAATGAGCTTGACTTCGATTCGATTCTCCTCGGAAGCTTGTTTGGCAGCTTGCCATTCCGCTTCAGCCGCGGCGAAGTCCATTTTCGCCTTTTCGACTTCGGCCTGATTAGCGTGTCCTGATTTCAGCATTGGTTCCAAGGTTTCTTTCTTGCGTTTATGGATCTGCATGATCGCTTGCGCTGAATTAATCGCGTGCTTCGAATCGGCACGCAGCTCGTATAGCGTTTTCTTTTGCTTGAGGTCATCACACTGCAACTCAGCCAGTGCTTGGCCAGCCTCCACAGCTTGTCCTTGCTCAACAAAAGCAATAGCAATGGCTCCTGCCTCCGATGCAGCCACCTCGCGAATCTGAAAGGGCTCAGTAAAGCTTCGGGTCACTTGCGCGTGCAGCAGGGAATTGCAAGTGCTCCACATCAAACCGGTGAACACAGCAAATCGGACGAGTTTGATAAGTTTTCTCGGATGCAATTTCTGCATGATTCTTCCTGAGTTAGGTGACGACGCCGGCGAGCTTGGATCGAAAGCGGTCAGTCTGCTCGTCTTGCTGCATCAGTTTTTGACGAAGTAAGAAGTTTTCTGCTTCGATTTGATTCTGCAACTTGGCAATCTGCGGCCCAAAATCGCGATGCACGAATTCGTTTTGTTCGGCCGATTCTGCGAGGCGAGCTCCTAGGGCTTTGGAGTGCCGCTCAAAAAGTTGGTCTTCGGCAGACACAAAGAATTGATACGAGCCAGGATCACCCTGGCGAGCGCATCGCCCAATCAATTGACGATCCACACGCTGGGAGCTGTGATGCTGGGTAGCAATCACATGAAGTCCACCTGCTAGTTTAGATTCTGGGTCCAACTTGATGTCAGTCCCGCGCCCCGCCATATTGGTTGCAATTGTTAGCGCCCCATGCTGACCAGCCTGCGCGATAACCTCGGATTCTTCGGCGTTTTGCAAACCGTTCAAGACCTGAGCATCCAGCCCCTGCGCTTTAATCGCATCGAACAGCCCGAGACTCTCACGAATCGTACGTGTGCCAATCAGAATCGGTCGGCCATCCTGCATTTCATCCCGAACACTCTCCACAATCGCCTGCAATTTTGCGGCTGCGGTTGCAAAGTATTGGGTGGGTCGTTGCTTTCGTTGCGAGGAATGGTGAGGCGGAAGTGCGAGAACTTCGCTTCCATAGAATTTTTCTACTTCTATTTGACTTCCCTGAATCGTCCCGGTCATGCCGCAAATGTTTTCGTAGAGCCGAAAAAACCTTTGACGGGACAGGCGAGCCGCCGTTTGATTAGGCGGATTGATTTGGACTCCTTCCTTAGCCTCGACAGATTGATGCAATCCATTGCGCAACTGTCGATCTTCGAATATCCGCCCCGTATGTTGGTCGACGAGCTTGATTTTGCCATCTTGAACGACATAGTCTTCGTTGCGAATCAAGAACTGCTGGCTGTAAAGCGCTTGCTCGACATACTCGGTCCAAGGGCGATCGATGTGAAACTTTGGCTCATAACGAATCGCCTTGTAGCTTCGGTTGATACCTGACTCGGTCAGCTGAATTCTTTTTAGCTGAGGGTCAGCATCGTAGTCTTCTTCACCTAGGACCTGCGCAACATCTTTGGCAATTGCAAAGGCTCGGGTGACGGCCTGCGCCTGTTGCGTCGGCGGCGTGCTGAGGATCAAAGGTGTAGTCGCCTCGTCTAGTAAAACGCTGTCGGCCTCATCGACGATGATCGTTGTATGTGCCAGTTGGTTTAAGGAGTCTTCAGGTTTCACTCCATGGATTTTGGTTAGCACGTCTCGTCCAAGCACGAGTTGCTCCAAATCGCGAAGTGCAACTTGATCACGCAAGTAGTCAAAGCCGAAGAGATAGCCCGGCCCGTAGGTAATATGCCGTCGATAGGCGTCCCGATTCGCGTGTGTTTTCGCATTGAGTCGGAGCAGTCCGGCCGTAGTGCCTAGGCTGTGAAATAATTCCACGTTCTCCGCATAGTCGCGTTCAGCCAAATAATCGCTGGTCGTGGCAACGTGTATGGAAGAGTCAAATACCGAGCGAATCAGCGCCGCCACCGCGCAGACAATTGTTTTACCTTCACCGGTTTGCATCTCGATAATGCTTCCACTGGCGGTTGCTGCGGCTCCAGCAATTTGCACATCGTGCAATTGGAAACCCTTGCAATGATTCGCTGCCAGGACAGCCAGCGCCGTGGCATCGACAAAATACTTGGAGTAGCTACAGTGGGCCGGCGAGTTCCAATTCGACCTTAGCGCTTCAAACTGAGCACGCCATTGCTTGACGCCTTGACCTTCTAGCTCTTTGCAGCGCAATTTCACCTGACGCACAAAGGGATTCATGCGCACCAGGCGGCGACGGTTCTCGTTTGATATTCTGTTGGAGCGAAACGGAATCCAGGGCATGGATCAGAACTTTCTTCAGGGCAAGCATGAAAGTTTGAAACCATAGGTCGCGTTCTTATGCGTCGATTACAAATCCTTCCGAAAAAGCCCTACAATCGACCCATCAGGAATTTTCGAGCTGACTATAATCGTTGCCACTCCTGCAAAGAGACTTGAGTCTTCGTCCACGAAACTCCTCCAGCTTGGAATTCAAAAATGCTCGCGCGTGCCTCCCTGCTAGTCCTGCTCAATTTGATCCTTTCGATGAACATTCATGCTCAGCAAATCGACGTTTGGCTAGGTGTAGGTTCGCGTGGCGAAAGCAGCGGCATCTACCATTGCCTTCTGAATTTAAAGACCGGCAAGTTGACGCCTTCGACCTTGGTTGGGCCCATCGATCGGCCTGGTTTCATAACCCTTCATCCAGACGGCACCCACATTTATTCGACGGGCAGCCTCAATGACGTTCCATCCGTGGCTTGCTGGAAAATTGTGAAGCGAGGACCAAAAGCCGCACTCGAGTTAGTCAACGCCGTGCCAATCGGCGATGGCGGTGCGGCCCATGTCTCGGTAGATCCGACGGGAAAAATCTTGCTTTCAGCCCAGTATGGCGGAGGCTCCACAGCAGCCTACGAACTGGCGTCTTCTGGCGAGATCGTCAAGCAAACGACCTTGATCCAGCACCAAGGAGGATCTGGAGTTTTCGGCAATCGCCAAGACGCTCCTCATGCTCATTGGACGGGATTTTCTCCGGACAATCGATTTGCCTTTGTCCCTGATCTGGGCTTGGACCAAGTCGTCATTTACCAAGTGGACTTAGCGGCCGCATCGATCTCGGCTCAGGGGAAAGCCGATTTGCCTCCTGGTTCTGGCCCTCGACACATGAAGTTCCATCAAAACGGCAAGTGGATCTACGTCCTCAATGAGTTATCGCTCACTGTTTCCGCCTTCGACTACGATGCAAAAAACGGTTCCATGCAAATCAAGCAAACTGTCGCAACAGTCGCCCCAGAAGAACTGGCACGTGAAAAGTTTAAGAGTTGCTCTGAAATCCGCATCCATCCTAACGGCAGATTTGTCTACGCGGCCAACCGAGGCCATGACACCATTACCGTCTTTGCAATCGAGGACGATGGGACGTTGAGTGCAATCCAGAACGAACACGTACGAGGATCCATTCCACGAAATTTCAATTTAGATCCGAATGGAAAATGGCTGCTAGCAGGTGGGCAAGCCTCAAACACCTTGGCCAGCTTCGAAATAGATCCTAAAACGGGCTTAATGACTTACAACCAGAATGTAATCAATACACCCGCGCCAATTTGCATCGTTTTCGACCCAGCGAACGTAGAGGATTGAGCAGAAGCTATTTCATTTCGCTTGACTGCTCCGTCCGTGTCTTGACGCTTTGCGCCTGTCACCAAATTTAGCGAAGCGTTTTCAAACAATCGTTGAGCGCGATTGTCAGTTCTTTAAGAGTTTGCGTATCTAGATTTTTTTTCGAAGCCAACTGCTGTGCTTGCGGAGTCCAATTGACATCCTTGCCCGGCGGAAGACCCTCGAGCGCAAAAGCCTGTTCACTCGGTATACCTAGCAAGAACTCATCGCCGTCAACGTGAATACGCCGCTCCTCTTTCGTACCAGCAGGAACCCATCGCATGGGTTCATTCACGACCGACCAGTTACCTTGCTGATCTTCCCCAATCAGCCAAACCAAAGTGGAACTCTTGCCCGTACTGGAATCAATCCAGATGAAGTGACGAGTCAACAACTTGACATGCCGATTGTCGCGATACATTAGGGAAGGAGTATCAAACAGAAACAGTGTGGACGTCTTCGCCACCACACGAGCCGTTTCCAATTGACTCTCATTCGTCTTCAACATTTGTTTGGCGATAAAGCCTAGGTTCGCTCCAAGCCTTGCTTGAGAGTCTGACGAGATGACGACCCATTCGTCATCCACGTAGTGGGAAAACCCAACCCCAACGTCGGCCAGCCGATATTTCTTTTCGCCGGTCCCTGGTTTTTGATAGGCCTCAATCTTGGCCATGATCGTGAGAACAAAAGAAGCTACCGTGTTTCGGATACTCTGGCTCAAAGCACTTACATCGCCGCTTGCGATTTTCGGCTGGGCCATGAGCACGATTCGATTCCATTCGCTGTTGTCCTTTTGGGTAGGGACGACGCCAGCTGGAATTCGGCTGACTTCAATTCGCTCTTGGGCGCTGGAAGTCGGCGTGACCGGCAGCAGGAACAGCAACGACACGTAGAAAACTCGCAAGCGAAGATATCTTTTGTTTGCTAGCACAACGATTGTTCCTATTCCGTAGGGTCTTGTTTCGCTATGATTTGCCGCGACACGCTGACTGGTTGACCGAATTCTAAGTCAATGGGTCATTTCGACAAGACAAACAATTGGAACTAAGACTCAGAATTCATGGGCCAGCAGATCGAGTTGAGAGAGATCGTCAAGCATTACGAGGGTGCAGCTGCTTCGCCGCTCGCCAAGCTTTCCGAGCTGTTCATCCTGGGCAACCTTTCTAGTGGTAGCTTCTTCATTTTGTGGATGTTTACGAATGCTACGGAGGATTATCGTCAATG
>JBCCEO010000092.1:0-15837 GCA_039030255.1 Planctomycetota bacterium
GCGAGGAACAGATCATGGACTTGAGGTCACCTGCCAGGCTGGCTGGAAGGGTTTCAGTCTCCATCATCAACCAGGATTCGAATCCTTTGACGAGATCGAGATTGAGACCAACGCCGCCATGAAGCTCTCGCTGGTCGTCGTCGACCATGAAGAGAAAACCTACGAATTTCCCTTTACGGGCTCTGGAAAAATGCAGGTTTACAAATTCAAGGTAGAAGACTTCTCCACGCGTCCTCCCAGCCTGGAGCGTATCACCCTGCAGAGCATGTCTCCCGATCCAAGTGAAAAGTTCTTGGTCAAGAATGTGTTGCTCCGCAAAGGAGGTGAAGTCTTTTCCGCGCTCGCAACCGAAAAAGACTCCTTAGAAACAGCCTTTCAAGAAGCCTTCGATTGGGCTCTTGAACATGGTCGCCCGCTGTACTTGGGCGAGTTTGGCAGCTTCGAGAAAGCCGAATTGCAATCCCGCGTTCGATGGACTTCGGCAGTTCGAAAAACCTGCGAAGAGCGCCACATCCCTTGGGCGTATTGGGGCTTCGGCGCAGGCTTCGGTATCTACGATCCCGATCGTGATGAATTCAAGACTGAGTTGCTAAAGGCCCTGGTCCCCTGACGCGGCTATGCTGCACACTTTGCAAGCGAGAGGACTAGATAGACAACTGTTCAACAGGATACATCTGACGTGTCGTCTGCGGCATCTCGGCACAAGAGTCGATCAATTTCACTTCCGGAAGTTGACTTTTTAGTACGGCGACTTCAACTGCACTCAGCTCCTCCGTATTCAAACACAACTGGCGCAGTTGGTGCGCTTCGCGCAGCTGCAACAACCCGTAGATCGTGAACTGGCTGCCGGTCAATGTTAGATAACGAAGATCGGGTAACTTGCTGATCAATTTCAGCGTTTCGTCGCTGGCCAATCGAGAACCGAGATCTAAGCTTCTCAAGTGCTTGAGACCTGCAAGGACACTCAAATCCTGGTCACTTAGCCCCTCGTCACTCAACTTGACTTTGGAGACGTCGGAAACAAGAGCATTGCCAAGATACTTTGCGAGCACACCGTGGGTAAAGTTGGGCTTCTCGCCGCTCTGCCGATCAAAGGATGCGTGGCTCCAGGTGTATTCCGCGTGCAACTCTTTGAGCTGTTGTTCACTCTGCATCACACGAAACGTCTTTTGAGCGGTGACCGCTGCAATAATAACCAAGAAAGTAACAGGCCAAACAATCGCCGCGTTTCGCCAAGCTCGGAAACTTTTCGCATCCTGCTCAGCCGCATTAGAAAGTTCTTTTCGATTCGAATGATTACCTACAGACGTACCTTCATCGCCAATTGTTGCATTACGCATCACGATCACCCCACCGCTTAAGAAATGTTGAAATGGTGAGCCGGCCTGATTCCCCCAAATCGTAGCGGCCAGGCTCACCTTTCCCTATTCGTTACTGCAATTGAAAACTTGTTGCATGGAAACTGAATTTTTCAAAATATGAATCCTGGAAAAACAAAGCGCCGTAAGTTGGAGTACAGGTTTTAGCCGCTTCTGTTTCCGTCCACTTTCTCGCCTATCGTTTAGGACCCGAGCCCACAGCAATATGCACGTTTCGCTCGGGCTTTCCTTTCACTGAACAGGTAAAAAACGACTTTAATTTGTCTCATCTGCCTGTTCGTAATGGCAGCAAATCTGGCTTTTCCTGGCGCTGAAATCCCAAGGTTGTGCCCAGGCTAGGAATTCCCTTCATCGAATTCGCGGCAATGGCAACTGAGCGTTTACCACTTGTCCACCAACATATAGACGACGTAGCACGGCATCCTTACCAAAGTTCTTCGCATTTTTCCTCAAAAAACTGGAACAGCTAGCTGCAAAAATACTCAGCGCCGCACCGTGTTCTTCGCACTGCAAAACGCCGAGTTACAAGAAATTCGCAGAAGTACCAGAATGAATTCTGGGAAACAAAGTTGGAAATTCGCAGCCGCTTCGCTTAGCGTCCACCTCCGCGTGAGGCCCAGCGCGAACTTCTGCCCCAACCCGTGCAATAGCAGCGCATAGCTGCCTTGAAAGCGGTATCTAGGACCGCAGAGACATGAGCCCACAGCCGAGCCTCAAAATCCTCTCAGCATTGCCACCCATCGCCGCTAAGGCTACGAAAATCATGGACCGCTCTAACAAACTCAACATCAGCGCTATTGTGATTGGCTCCCTTGTGACGGCAACAGGAATCATCCTGCAAATAGTTATCGCAAACTGGGCGCACACTGTGAAACCTGGGGGTGGGCCAATGGGAAGCATGACAACGGACATTGCTTTCTTTGCCTACGTCGTTCTCACCCTGGTTCTTGCGGCTTTTGGTGGATTTGGCATGAGCCTAGTAGGATTTGGCGCGATGGGCAGTGCCGTTCGCGCCAGTTTTGCAGTCTGGGCATCCGGCCTCACAAGCTTCATGCTCTATGGTGTTCTCCACATCATATTCGCCGGAATTCTGTTTCTAGCAGCATAAGGAGATGCTGCAAGTGCATCTCACTGCTCTCGTGTAAGAACACCCATATCAGCCGCTTGGCACTGAGGAACGTCCAGCTTTAGCCCAAAGCCGAATTCCAGATAACCGTAGGCTGGCGCCAGGCGGCTGATAGGACGGCAAGTGGGAGCTAATTTTTCGCATCAATACGCAGAGCGCGCGAATGCGTGTCGCAATCAATGCTCGGCTGAATCGGCTTCAGGCGTGCCAGGCGAGGGCGTCTCAATCGAGTGCGTTCCATCGGAATGCGGGTCAGAAGAAGAGACTGCAGGCGGCGGGCCGGACTCATGCGGAAAAATGCTCTCCTGAATCACAAAGACTCCAGCGCCTCCAAGGTAGCCAACCAACGCGTAAAACGATACGCGGCGGATATACCAGATGAAGTCGATCTTCTCTAAGCCCATCGCGGCGACACCAGCAGCTGAACCAATAATCAGGCAGCTTCCACCAGTCCCAGCACAGTAGGCCAAGAAGAGCCAGAAAGAGTGGTCCGTCGGAAACTCATACATCTTGATTCCAGCTGCGACCAACGGCACATTATCGACGATCGCTGAAAGCAGTCCAATGATCAACGCAACGAACTGCATGTTGGGAATCGCCTCGCCCAACCAGCCCGCCAATTGAGTTAAAACGCCGGTAGCATCGAGCGATCCTACGGCTAACAGAATACCAAGGAAGAACAGGATACTTGCGGAATCAATTTTCTTTAAAACCGACACCACATTGGTGCTCGACGCCGTGGCTTCGTCCAAGTCTTTTTTCACAAACTCGGAAACGATCCAAATAATACTTAGGCTGAACATCATGCCTACAAAAGGCGGCAAGTGTGTCACGGACTTGAAGATCGGAACAAAGATCAGTCCAGCGAATCCAAGGGCTAAGAACAAATTACTGTGCCAAGGCTCCAGCGTCTTGTCGCCCTGATCATTTGTTTCCTCAGGACGCTCCACTTCGCCCTTCAATACTAAAGACGCAATCCCCAGAGGGATCAACATACAGAAGATGCTGGGCACAATCAGTGCTTTCATGACTTCTATAGTCGAAATCTTGTCGCCGATCCAAAGCATTGTTGTGGTTACATCACCAATAACCGTCCAGGCGCCTCCCGCATTCGCAGACACGACAATCATCCCGCAAAAATAGAGCCGCGTTTCCTTTTCGGCAATCAACTTCTTCATCAAAGAGACCATCACAATGGTCGTTGTAAGATTGTCCAAGACGGCCGAAAGGAAAAAAGTCAAAGTACAAACTGTCCACAACAATTTGACTTTGTTTTTCGATGTGATCCGATCCGTAATGTAAGAAAATCCCTCGTAGGCATCCACTAACTCGACGATCGTCATCGCGCCCATGAGGAAGAACAGGATGAAAGCGATCTCGGCAATCAATTCAACGAATTGACCGTGAACGGCATAATGCTGCACTATCTCGTGGGCCTCAGCATGGGCATGCCCATCTTCCACCATGGCTTGCTGGAAAGACGCAGGAACATTCTCAACCGGCAACAAGGTGTCGAGACCAATTGAATAAAGGGCCCAACATCCCGCACCAATGAACAACGCAGTAGCAGCCTTATCAATATGAAGCGGGTGCTCCAAAGCAATAATGATGTAGCCGACAACGAATAGAATGATGATGCTAGCGAGCAGCATTTGAAATCTAATTTAAGGGGTTCGTGGACATCAGAACGGGGAATCTATCGCCCTCAAGAAGGTGGATTTCCAGCTTACGCACAAAATCACGCCATTAAGGAATACCATCTAAAAGGGCTCACCCAAAGGTCAAATTAGCTAGTCAGCGCTAGATTTACCAGTTGCAGGAATTTTGACTGCCACCAGAGCAAATCCATCCATTACTCGGCCCGAAAAACTTTCAGTCAGGGCTCTGCATTAGCCGCGAGCTAAAATAAAGCAATTGGGAGACTTACAGAACTTACGTCCCGTCGCTAGCTCGATTGATGACTACTAACTCTAAAAGGCCTGAAAACCCTGCAACCATCGGCACCGCGCCGAAAGACCAGGTCGCATCGGATAGCGGGATAGAGACGTCAACAGTTCTAGCTTCAACCGGAAACTTAGCCCCTTCGATGCCGGTTCCACCACCTGCTTGTACGCCATCGGGGGAAATCCCCAAACAAATGTCTTTAGGTCCTCCCGCTGCGGAACCTCCTACAATCGAAAGACAGCAGGATTCGCAGGGCACTACGGTTGACAGCCCGTCCACCGTAACCCACGTCGCGACACTGCGCAACTCTGAAGCGGGGGAGAATACACACAACAACCCCGACGAGAAACCAGGGAAAGAACCTGACGCTCTGCGAGAAGGAAAGAAGTGGATTAGGGGATTGCTCGACATTCCTACCACTATTTTTCGAGGCCTCTTTCCGTCCAAAGATTATTCTCGCGCTCCGGCTTTCCTCACCAGCCTAATCACCCACACTGCCTTGCTGCTTTTGCTTGTTCTAATCAGTTGGCCGACAGCGCCGACCGCCTTGCGTCAAAGCAGTTTTTCAATGCGTGCATCGGACTCTAGTCTGCAGACTCCTGTATTGGAACTCTTGGCTGCCGGTGATTCGTTGGCTCCGCCCAGCCCTGAATTCGAGAAGATTGACATTCCTCTTCAGCAAGCCGCCCAAGCCGCGGTGGCTCTCAGTGAAATACTCTCCATGGAGGCTCCGACTTCAGCGGAATCGCAGCAACAAGGCGCTTTTGATCACCTATTGAAAGCTACAGAGCTCAGCGGCAACGGCGCTTTCGCTTCGACGGGCGTCGAAGGGAGGGACCAAAAACGACGACGCCAAGTCGCTTTGGAAAATGGCGGCACAATCGAAACCGAAAAAGCCGTAGAAGAAGCCCTTCGATGGCTTGCCGAACACCAACGCCCCAATGGTTCCTGGTCCTTACTGCATACCAAGGATGCTTGTGGCAACGATTGCCCGAATGAAGGTTCCAAAGATCGATTCGATACCGCTGCGACCGGCCTAGCCTTACTGGCTTTCTTAGGCGCCGGACACACACATCGTGAAGGAGAATACCGGCAAGTAGTCAGGCGAGGCGTGTATTTCTTGCTGCAAGTCATGGAAAATACGCCACAAGGTGCGAGCTTGATGTACCAATCCGAGCGCGGAATGTACAACCATGGCATTGCTTCCTTTGCAATCTGCGAAGCCTATCAACTGACTTCGGATCCTGATCTTAAAAAGGCGGCCCAGGAAACAGTTGACTTTATCATGACAGCGCAGGGCTACTCAGGGGGTTGGGGTTACTTGCCGAAAAAACCGGGTGATCTGACCTTGAGTGGTTGGCAAGTCATGGCACTGAAGAGTGCTTTTGCGGCAGGACTCGACGTTTCTCCATCGACGATCATGCGAGTCGATAAATTCCTGGATAGTCAACAGATGGAAGGCGGTGTTTTCTACGGATATCGCAAACCAGCCAAAAGTCCAACTTGTACTTCCATTGCCCTGCTCCTTCGCATGTTCCGCGGCGTTTCCCATACCGATCCTCGAATCCTCGAAGGCGCCTTATTCCTCAGCAAACTTGGGCCAACACGCGACGATGCGTATTACAATTACTACGCAACCTTGTTCCTCTTTCACGTCGGCGGACCACGCTGGGAAATATGGAACGAATCAATGCGCGAACATTTGATACGCTCGCAGGCTAAGATGGGCCACGCCCGAGGCAGTTGGTACTTTGAGAATGCTTATGGAAAAGAAGGTGGAAGGCTATACACCACCGCTATGTGCGCGATGACGCTAGAAGTTTACTACCGCTACTCGCCGCTATATCGCCAAACTGACATCGACTTCGAGCTCTAATCCACTCCTCGGCACCGTACCCACCGCACCCGCTCCTCGGACCATTACTCCCTAGCTGCATCGCTTATCTGCCCGCATTCGTCCATGAACTGATCCAGGAATGATCGCATAAACAGCTCGCGTCTCTTTGCTTCTTGCTTCGCGGCCTCGGTGTTCATCAAGTCATGGAGTTTGAAGAGCTTTTCGTAAAAGTGGTCGACGCCAGTTTTGCGATTTGGATCACTTGAGTAAAACGGCTGGTCGAAACTTGCTCCGTACTCAATCGTTCTGACAATACCGATGGCCCCGAGTGCCTCTAGCCGGTCTGCATCTTGGACGACCTCTCCTTCCGGCGAAAGTGGTTCTGCGCTTTCACCTTTTCGAAAAGAAATATTGTCGACGATATGCACAATTTGATCGATGACGTCGCGATCGACAGCGAGCCCCGTCAAGATTTCACGTGAGAACTCGCCGCTTCGCTCCTGTCCGTCATGAAATTTCGCGTCCCCAATGTCATGCAGGAGCGCCGCGAGTTCCACGATTAAGCAATCGAGGCCGCGCATATGCTCAGCGATTTTCATTGCATTCATACGGACTCTTTGCACATGATCCCAACCATGCCCTGCACCTTGACCGCGCATCCTTTTCTCGACAGTGACTGCGACTTGCTGAATTATTTGCTGTTTCGAATTTGCCACGCGAGTTGTCTTGATTGGTGTTTTGGATTCTTAGACGCAAAATACGCGCTCCGCTGACAGAGAATAACTCTCTTCACGCAGCCGCACAACGCGCGATTCTCTGCTTGGTTTTGTAGGCGTTCTTTCTTTTCGCAGACAGACTTTTGCGGGGGATTCTGCCTCTTCTGTGCTTCCTTCCTAACGGAATTCGTCAAGAGTTTAGGCATCCCGATCGTATGCCCACCCGGCCAAAAGTCATAGCAACTTTATACGATGAGAGCGCAAAACTCGCTCTTACCTAAATCTGGACGCGTCGACTACAATAAAGGCAGTCGCTAACACCTCCCTCCCCAACGCTGCTTCCTCTCCCCCAGCGATTTTTCGAAGCACTTCCAACGGCGAAGAGTAACCATATGGCTCGCCCTACGCAGAACGATTTTCGTTATCTGCTTCAGCTGCGCATCCTGACCTTGCTGAGAGCGATGATGCTACTGGCCCTGATCTGCCCATCACCCAGTGCGGCCCAAACGGATCCCGTGCAGCCTGCCGATTCAATGACGCTATCCGAAGCGAAATTGCGGGGACGGGAAGCATCGAAGTTACTCGCATCGGGCCGGAACTTGCTTGACGCTAAATCACAGCAACAAGGGCCTCCGACCCCACGTTTGGCAGAATTCGAATCGGAAATCAAGCCATTGCTCCAGCAACATTGCGTGGATTGCCATGGACCGGACGAAGTGGAAGGCAACATTCGTATCGATAGTCTAGATCCGAACTTGTTCGCTGGCCCTGATGTCGCTTGGTGGCTAGAAGTCCTAGCGGTTTTGACGAAAGGCGAGATGCCTCCCGAAGAAGGAGAACTTTCCGGCGAAGATCGCAGCAAGATCATCAACTGGTTTACCAACGAGTTGCATCAAGCTTCCAAGGTTCGGCGCAGTGAGCAAGGCCATTCCTCGTTCCGCCGCATGACACGTTACGAGTACAACTATGCCCTGCAGGATCTTCTTGGACTCGAACTAAACTTCGCATCGGACTTGCCGCCCGATCCGATTGCTGAAGATGGATTTCAAAACAGCGCTGCCAACCTCCAGCTTTCCGCTTCTCAATTTGAAACGTATCGACAGCTCGCACTCAACGCCTTGAATCAAGCCACAGTGCGAGGATCGCAACCGACCCCGGTCTATTGGTCCATGACTTTTGGCAAGTTCATCGATCAGCGGGCGACAGATTTTGAGAACGAACGCAAGAAGAAAGAAAAGAGATTTGCCGATGATCCAGAGAAGCTGAAACAAGAGATCGAAAAGCTTGAGCGTAGCTTCTCCAGACTTGGTGGTGCACACTACTTCGACCAAAATCGCAAGATAGGGGTTCGGCCGCGCTGGGGTTATGGAGGGGCCAAGCACGCTTGGGCAAGCCAGACAGATCCGCCAAGCGTCCCCCCGACTCAAGATACTGTTCTTATCCTGCCTCCGGGCGGACAAGTTATAGTAGAGTTGGGGAACCAAGTTCCTGAGACCGGTACGCTTCGCATTCGAGCACGTGCACGACGGACTTTAGCCGACGAAGATGCCATCCCAGTACTTTCCTGGGAATATGGCTTCCAAGCCAGCAACAACTCCTCGGCATCCGCCAAGATCGTTGACAAAGGCCTGAGCATTGATGCTTTCGAAGAATCGGTAATCTATGAGTGGGATTTTCCGATCGGCGAGCTGAAGTGTCGCAACCCGATGCGAACCATTAGTCCCATGGGGAAGACGCCTAGTCCTTCCGAGTACCTGAAACTTCGCAACTCGACGATCAACAAGGGCATCGCCCACATCGACTATATCGAAGTTACGGCGCCGGCCTACGCAAGTTGGCCACCTCCGTCGCATAAGAAGATATTTGGCGAAGTTGCTGATCCCAACGAAATCGATGCGAGCCAAGCAGCTGGTATCTTACGTCGATTCATGCGGCGAGCTTGGCGTCGCGAAATTGGCGAGAAGGAATTGCAACAAAAGCTAACGCTCTATGAAATTTTGCGGAATCAATGTGCTGACTCGCAGGAAGCGATGGTGGAGACACTAGCAACCGTACTGGCCTCGCCAAAGTTTCTGTACGTCTCCGCTTCCCGGCGTTCATCTGGAAAAGACACGAAATATCAATCAGTCGACTCTGAACTCGCCTCTCGCCTTTCATTCTTCCTTTGGTGCAGCATTCCTGACGAGGAACTTTTGCGTTTGGCCGCGGAAGGCAACTTGAAAGAACCAGCAAGACTCCGCCAGCAAGTTCGGCGCATGTTGAACGATCCGCGCAGTCGACGCTTTTCAGATCAATTTGTTTCGCAATGGCTCGGAATGCAACTACTTGACTACCTCGAAGTCGACTCGAAATTCCGAATGGACGAATTCCTGCGCTCTGCAATGCGTGAAGAGCCAAAAGCATTTTTTCACCAAGTGCTGCAAGAAAATGATAGTGCAATGAGTTTCTTACACGCCGATTTTATGATGCTGAATGATCGGCTCGCGAGGCATTATGGAATTCCAGACATTCACGGCCATGACTTTCGTCCCGTTGGAATTAGTGACAGCGGATCGCCAAATCAGCTTCGTGGTGGCTTGTTAACCCAAGCAGGATTGCTTGCCATGAATTCCGACGGCAAGGATTCGCACCCGCTCAAACGAGGCATCTGGCTTCTTTCCAGCATTCTCGATTCACCGCCGCCTCCGCCGCCACCCGCCGTACCGGAGATTGACATCGCGGATCCAGCGATCGCCGAAATGACACTTAAAGAACGGCTAGAAGACCACAGGAATGATCCTGCCTGTATATCCTGCCACGCTAAGATCGATCCTTGGGGCATAGCCTTTGAAAACTATGATGCGATCGGACTTTGGCGAACGAATATAGAAGGCAAGCCCGTGGATGCCAGCAGCGAATTGGTAACTGAACAGCGGCTCGATGGCATGCAGGGCTTAAAGCAATTTCTGCTACTGAACCGACAGGATCAGTTTTCGCGAGCGTTAGTGACCAAGATGACTACATTTGCAATAGGAAGACCACTGCGTTTCGAGGATAGAGCTGTAATCGATGAACTAACTCTCGCCTTCCGAAGACGCGAAGACAGGCTGGCAGAACTGGTGCAATTAATCGTTTCCACCGAACTTTTTCAACTACCTTGATTTTGGAAAGTAGCGGATCCTCAAATCCAACCCGAAACTTGCGATTTTAAGCTGGGGGAGTGCAAATCAGCCTCCTTTGCTAGCCGACCCGCGAAGCGCGAGTGCCGGCTCGCAACTCGCCCAAGGTAGAGAAATTAGTTAACGCAAATAGGCTATAATGGAACAATGACAAAAAACCTATTTCAAGTCGACCGTCGTAAATTCCTGCGTGGCAGCGGCATTGCACTGGCATTGCCCTGCTTGGAGTCGTTTCGCCGTTCAAGCCTTTTGGCTGGTGAAAGCTCCTCTGACGATCAAGCTAGGCGATTGGCCTGCTTCTACATGCCCGATGGTGTTCCCATGCCTTTGCGGGAAGATCCCGCGCATGAGGACTGGGCCTGGTTCCCGCATGGTGAAGGCAAGGATTTTCGATTTACAAAAACGCTCGAAGTCCTTCAGCCACTGCGGTCGGATCTAACTGTCTTCTCTGGTCTTTCGCACCCAGCAGTCCGCAAAATCCATGGGCACTCCAACGCGGATCAGTTCTTGACCGGAGCCAACACGGGCGGTCACGGCGATTACCAGAACAGCATCTCCTTGGATCAACTTTATGCATCGCATATTGGTGACAACACCCGGATTGCCTCGGTCGTTATGTCGACTGACGGCGGTACGGGTACCCCTCGTGGCACGCATACCATGTCCTTTGACAAGAACGGCCGGGCTATTCCCGCAGAGCATAAGCCGAAGCGAATTTTCGATTTGCTGTTTGTCAAAGCAGGAAAGGACGCCGCACGTCGCCTAGCGGTCAGCAAAAGTGCTCTGGATGATTTAATGGAGGACGCCAAGTCTCTCGGACGTACTCTTTCGCAACAGGACCAACGAGCACTCGATGAATACTTGCAATCAGTACGCGATACGGAGCTTCGCGTCGAGAAAGCGCGGCGTTGGCTAGATCTTCCGATGCCGGAAGTAAACGTGGATCATTTGCAGCTCGATGTATCGCCCGAAGATCCTCGCAACTACCTGCGAACCATGTTTGAACTCATCTATTTGGCCTTCAAGACCGATACGACGCGCGTCGCAACCTATCAGTTGGGCCGCGAAAATGGGGTTGGCGTCAGTGATTACTTGGCTCGAGCCGTTGGATTCAACCTCACGCATCAACTTTCGCACCAAACGAAAGATCCCGGTGGCTGGAAGAACTTTGGTATCTACTGCGGATTCATCGCGGAAGAACTTGGGCGTCTGGCGCAAAAACTAAAGGATACGCCTGAAACGACCGGAGATGGCAACATGCTGGACAACACTTTGCTGTTTTACGGTTCCGCCTCTAGCGCTTTCCATTTGTCAAGGAATTATCCCTTGATTCTCTTTGGCGGCAAGAATCTTGGATTTAAGCACGGACAGTATTTGCGTTGCGGCATTTATGAAGGCGATAACCAAGCCGCTGGCGGTGCTTGGCTTGGCGGACGTGAGCCCTGGCAAAAGGAAATGAATCACGAAGAGCAGCCGCTCGGCAAATTGTATTTGACAATGCTCCAGCGGCTCGGCGTCGAGACGGATTCTTTCGCCGGTTGCACTGAGACGCTCGATGAGGCTTAGTGAAACGGGAGGCGGCGCAACCAATATTGACTCCGCCGGCCCTCGAATTTCTGTCGGTTTGGCATGAAGCTAATTTTTTTAGTCGCTCTTTCCTTGGTGGCCTTCGCGGCCAACTCGATCCTGTGTCGCATGGCCTTGCGCGAAGCGGTCATTGACGCAACCAGCTTCACGACATTGCGCCTAGCTAGCGGAGCGCTAGCACTATGGCTCATCGAATTGCTCTTGCGGGAGCGCAATCCTTCAACGGCGACTAGCGACGATGCTATGGCGGATGAAGCGACACCTTGGGCCATGTCGGTAGCTCTATTTGCCTATGCGATATTGTTTTCAATCGCTTACAACTGGCTGAATGCTGCGACTGGGGCACTTGCTCTATTCGGCTCCGTTCAAGTTACGATGCTCATTTTTTCGCGTTTCCGCGGTGAGCCAACGCAATGGATGCAGTGGGTCGGCTTCGGACTATCGAACGCTGGACTTGTGTATCTGTTCCTTCCAAACGTGGAAGCACCAAATCCAGTTGGGCTCTTACTAATGTGTTTGTCTGGAATGGCTTGGGGAGTTTATTCCGCACTCGGGCGCGGTGCCAGAAAACCGATCATAGCCACATCCCGCAATTTTCGTCGCTCGCTGATTCTGGCAATTCCGCTGAGCCTCTGCATGTTCGGAATGGCCAAATTTGAGATACAAGGATTGCTTTTGGCCGCCGTTTCTGGTTCCATTACTTCTGGAATAGGCTACGTGATTTGGTATCGAGCCTTGCCAAACCTTTCAACATTGCAAGCCTCCATCGCGCAATTACTCGTGCCGATCATTGCCGCACTAGGTGGAATACTGTTCTTGAAGGAAGAAATGACCTCGCGTCTGATAATTGCCGGCCTCCTAATCCTTGGCGGAATCGCCCTGCCCTTCGCACGGCGTCCCAAGCTTGCTTTCAAACTTTCGTAACACATTTCTCAATCCATGACTGACGACGATTTTATTGAATGCGACGACCACGGCGAGGGCTATACAACATTTGTCTGTGGGCATCTAGTACGCGGCGAGAATCATAGCTGGCATTCGTCTGAGCCCATTGACGACGACGAGTGGCCGAGTGCATGGTGTTCGAAATGCCACGAACACTTTTCCGCAGAAGGCGAATGGAACGAAAAATCAGAAGCCGCAGCAGACATTGCCAACATAGTTGTCATCCTCTGCCATCATTGCTACGAAGAAGTACGCGAGCGATGCAAAGTGCATTTCGTTTAGCTAGAGCGCATTCCTACAAATGCAGCAATTCTGGCAGACTTCTTGCGACTTTACTTTTAGGTCCAAGTCTTCCACCAGGGCCATTTGTAATCTTGTTCCGAACCAAGTATCGAATCGCTAAACCAATAAACCGACTCCGAAAAGGACTTCGTCTCGGCGAGGCATTCGTAGGGCTTTGCGACATAGGAGACCTGTCCATCGATCAGGAGTTTTTCATCAAAAACGACCCACACGGTTGCAAGACGCCCAGAACAATAACCAGCAACGACTTCAAAATTCCCATGATGATGCGTTTCGATCACTTGAACTGAACTCGGTGCCCTGCGCAGAATTCCTATTTCTTCATCGCCACGTCGCGAATCACAGGACATGATTCCCTGCGGATTGGTACCCAGTTCTTCGACGATGTATTTGGAAATTGCCGTATGGAGTCGGCCTGGCTCGCTTGTTGCGACCTCGAAAATAAAATCGGCTAACTCGCGCGTCTGCAAGTCAAAATGAGTAACTATCTTGCCCGCCAGCGAGTCCAAGCCGGATAGCAGGTAGAGCTTTTGATTGATGGGTAGCCCGAGAGTCTCATGGTCACCGATTACAATTTGCGAACCCTTAGATTCGACTGAGCACAGGTGTTTGCATTGCTTCTGTTTTTGTTGGGCACCGAAATGAAGCTCGATGCCAGCTAGGCTTTCTTCGGAAAAGAGATGAACGAGCGTGGGTTGCAACCTAGACGTGATCGAAAGCTCGAATAGGGATTCGCCCCCAATCTCTCGCAGGCCGAGTTTGCCACTCGATATCAGCAGCGGCTGGCTTTCTTTTTGAGGATAGCAGACCAACATTTTGCCCAAGTTCCAGTCAAGGATCAATTCTTACGAGTTGCACGAGCACCTGCCCTGCCTCCGATGCTAGGCGCTGCTTCCTGCTGCTCAGTACCAGGCTCCAATTCCTCCTTGCCGTTCTTTCGCAGAGAGCGGATCCGACCGCTTGATTGCTCCATCCGTCGCTTCAACTCTGAGAAGTCGATTCCACGATCATTATTCATGTCCATTTCTTCGAATGCAGACCTGTAGGCAAATGGCATCTCAGCTTCACTTAGCTTGCCGTCGCCATTCCTATCATGTTTAGTGATCAACTGGACCGCCCAAATATGGCGAGGGTCATCGCGATTCTGCACTTTATTTGATGCCACTGGTTCACGATCGTCGCGTTGCCTTCTCCGAACAACTTTCTTCAACTCATCCTTTGATATCGCCCCATCACCGTCCACATCCGCTGCTTTGATCGCTGCTAGTGCCGTTTGAAGCTCTTCCGCACTGATATCACCGCTCCTATCTAGATCGAGCGAACGAACAATCCTTCCAACCGGCGAAACCGAGGATCCCTCTTCTGCGAACGAATCAACGCGCGTCTCCCCTTCCGCTCCTTTGGGTATATCTCGATTCTGCTGTGCATCTGCGACAGATGCCAATGTGGAAGCAGTGAAACAGATCGCACCTAGCAAAACCAATTTACGCATGGTTCAAACCTTCAAACGCAAAGATGGATGAACAACCGAAACAACAAGACTCAATGTACAGGAACGCGACGACTACTACGGAAAATTCCTATCGAAACTCGTCAACAACCTAGGCCTCCCATTCGCGCCACCTTATTTCTCGCTGGCAACTGGGCTCAAGTTTCCGAGGCCGCTAAAGATGAAGGGATTTTCATTTTCATCAAATAAGTCGTATGAAGCCTAGGCCCTTTACTCCAATTTCAAGACGCTCTTAGTGCTCGTAATTGGCAGGCACTAAGGATTTATTTGCTACGGCGCCGCTGAAAAAAATCGACTCTGTCCGTCTGAAGTCAGGATGTGCACCTTTCCATTTTGCGTTCCAATCACAACCGTTTTTGTGGACTCTTTAGACGAGGAACAGGTCGTGCACCTGCCAGTCATCGGCCATCGCTGCTTCATCTCCGCATTTCCAAATTCCATCCACTGTACTACCGCATCACCAACCAATAGCACTTTGTTTTCAAGGACTTCGCAACCGAGCATCGCCTGCTTGCCAGTGACCAAATCCTTATGCTTTCTGCCGTTATCGGAATTCCATGTAACCGCGAGGCCGTCGCTACCAACGCTGGTCACCCAATTCTGTGTCACAAAACACAAATCATTTACACAAGCAGAATGTCCAGTAAAAGTAGCAACCGATCTCCCCTCGGCGACGTTAAACACTTTCGCGCTGTGATCACGACTAGCCGTCGCTAGCCGGTTCCCATCCACGTGCCAGTCCAACGCCGTAACTTGACTCGAATGCCCCAGCAATTCTGTTTCGAGCCGAAATCCTCCAGCACCAACGTGCGCATATACCCGCGTCGCTCCACTTGGCATCGCCACCGCCAGCTTCGATCCGTCTGGGCTGAATTGCGCGTCCATGATGGCTTCATCAGCCTTTGTGACGACAGCGAGCATTTTACGACTCTGCAAATCAAACAAACGCACCTCACCTAATTCACCAGGAGTGCCGCTTGCCGCTATCAGCAGGGGTTTGTCGGGATGAATGTCGAGTGCATAGGTCCGCTGGCCCTGGTTCTCGATTCGGTGCAGAAGTTTTCCTTCGAGCGACCAAATAAGGATTTCGTGATAGCCGCCAGTCAGAATCGCATCCCGTTCCGCATCGACCAACATTGCAGAAACCGGAAGCTTTGCTGGATAATGCTGCGGCGGCTTGGGATGCTTGGTTACCGGTAGTAATTCAGCCAGTGAGATTTCAACGGAACTGCCATCAAACACAATCCCTTGTTCGCCAAGTCCTTCGTCTGCCGCTGCCACAAAGATTTCTCGGGTCCATTTTGTAGGACGCGTAAGTGACCCAACTTGCTA
>JBCCEO010000093.1:0-15832 GCA_039030255.1 Planctomycetota bacterium
AGAAGTTTGGAGATTTTTCCGAGTTGCCTTATCCAACGATTGCACCCGAGCGAGCGGCAAGGCAGGAAAGAGATCGTCGCCGTGAATTCGACTATCTCGATGGCAATGGTGATGCGGTTTTGACTTGGCGAGAGATCTATTCGAAACATATCCCAGTGCAATACGAAAAACTCAACCATGGAAGTTCCGATGCAATCCGAAGCTTTTTCATAAGAGACGAAAACGAGGACGGCTATCTTTCGCAAGACGAAGTTGTCAAGAAAGCTTGGCGAGCCGAAAAGGAGTTCTTCGCATTGCACAAGCTCGTGTTCGAACATCGTGATGCAAACCGTGATGGTAAGCTGTCAGCGGAGGAGTTTATGCAGAATCCGCACTACCCTCTTTTTAGCTTTCACAAAATGGACAAGGATCACGATGGCGTACTGATCTTCGCTGAAGTTAAGGGGATACACTGGACTTCCGGCAAGAACGAGAAGAAGGACGGGAACTACTTTCGATGCCATGACTTGAATGAAGATGGCAAGGTGACTTGGGAGGAGTTTAGAAGTGTGACGCCCCGTAATATCGCCTTCCTAAATCTCGATCTAGACTTCGATGGCGCGATCACAATGGCGGAGTGGAAGCAGGTGCGCGATGAGTATTTGGAGTATAACGAGGGGGTTCGCAAGGTAGATTACTACAAATCTGCCGGGCAGTAAGCAACGGCTTGGTTCCCTGGAGTCATCGACATCATCCAATTCGAAGATTTAGATAGCGACGGCGATTCAAATCTTACTTGGGCGGAAATGGCGCAGTTTCCAGAGTAGAAGCAGGGCAAGATTTGAACGTTGATAAGAACCCTTACGAACCGCCGAGTCCTAAAGCTGAGGAGTCGTCGGGAGATAAGCCGGCTGATGACGGTGACGACAATAGGGACATATTCCCGTTCTTTCTGGTCGGTCCAATCCTTGGCACTTGCGTTGGATTGACGAAGGTGTCCGCGACCGTCACGATTTGGGGCATACATAAATGCCCGGAGGATTTCATTTTTCGTTCTATCGACGGCGTTTTTCTATATGGTCTGATGCTTGGTATTGCGGGGACGATCGTCGGTTTTGTCTTTTCGACGATGCTGCTCTTTGTTAGTAATTCGCTCGGGCTTGCTATTCGCTTGCGTTTCCTATTTTATTTCACCATTGGAATCACTTTCGTGACTGGCCTTATCACCACCGAGATTTCCTTTCAACGCGCCTTGATCGTGGACCCCTTTCTCACTCTGGCAGGAATCGTAGTCGTTTCCCTTTTGGCGGCTCTGATTAGTTCAAAGAAGAAGGGTAAGCGCCGAGACCTGAAAACTGCTCGGTTCTCGCCATGAACAAGCGGAAGCAGATTTCAATCATCGACGTTTTTCTGCTGTCTGCTTGGGTTGCGCTCGGGACAGCAGTTTGGCTGGAGCTCGGGACTTATACCGGCTGGGCTTTTCTCACGTTTTCGGTTTACTTCCTACCCTTGGTGTATTTTGAGATCCGTTTTCAGTGGCCCATTCGTCGTTGCATCGGTTTCCTAATTCCCATATGCAGCCTTTTGCTGTTTGGTTTCGCTCTCAGTGCTTCCATGCATCATCCGCCTTTTATGGTTCGTCCCGATTGGCAGTGGCCCGCGTTTCAGAGTTGGGACCAGCGCGCGGGGCATGCTTTTGCACTTTGCACTTGGCAAATATTTTGGGCCCCCATCGCCGTTCTTCTTTCTTGGTTTGTCTCAGCACTGGCGGGTGCCGCGAGGAGTGATTGAGATGCATTCTTTGAAACGCATTTTTCTTCCAAGCACTTCGGAAGGCTTTCGCTAGGACGGTCATCTGCGCTTCGGATAGAATTACGCCTTCAAGGCTGCGTCGGCAGCTTTAAGTCCCGACTGCATACAGACGTGGACTCCTGCTCCTGCAACTGCAGATCCGGCTAGGTGCAGTCCGGGGAGCGGGATCTCGGAAAAACGCCTATAAAAGCCAGCTTGTTCTGGCGTATCCGCAAGACTGTATATGGCACCTTGGGGCACACTGACATAAGAGCGATTGGTTAGTGGCGTAGAAAACTCTCGTATCTCGATCTCCTGGCTGAGGCCCGGTAGATAACGCTCTGCCTGTCGAATGAGGCTTTCGCCCAATTCGCATTTCAACTTCATGTAAGCATCACTGCGACGTAGCACAGGTTCGTGTTGCCAACGCATGAACTTCTTCCATGGAGCTAAAGCACACAAATAGACCGTGTGTTTTGAATCGCATTTGCCCGCCGAAGCCTTGTAGCTTGGGGAATTCACTACAAAAGGTATATTGCCGGACAACTCCCCATTTGCCAGTCGCTCATAATCTCGATCAATGTCATAGCTGGGAAAATGCCAAAGATTCTGGTCTTTCAATCCCCAATCAGCCGGATTGCGCCGTAGCCCCAAGAACACACATAAAGATCCCGGACCATATACGACATCCTCGAGCAGATAATCGAGTTTGGGCGGCAAATGGGCTGATCCGACGAGCTTCCGAAGGGTCGATTTAGCGTCGATGCAGGAAATAACTTGTTTGCAACGGATCTCTCTTTCGTCTTTTGTAATTACTCCCACCGCTCGGTCGTTTTCAACCACTATTCTCTCGACAGTGCTACGTTTGCGCAACGTTGCACCGTACGTTCTTAGACGATCAAGAAAGGCGTCTCGCCAAGGACCACTTCCGCCTTTGGGGAAATAGGTTCCGCGCAGAAGGTAGGTCATTAGTGCTACGAAAGTTATGGCATCCGTTTGGGATGGAGCCAGTCCGATATCCCCAACTAGTCCAGAAAGAACAGCACGCAACCTTAAATCCGTTGTACAGTCGTCAAGGAGATCACTGTAATTTGCACCTTTGTAGTAGATCAGTGAGCCTAAACTGGCTAGATCACGCTTTCCAGATTGCTGAGCGTCAATGGCCGCGTCAACGCAATCGAGTATTTCGAAGAATTCTTTCAAGCCATCTTTTTCCTGCGGGAAGTCTTCTTCAAGCCGCGCGTGAAATCGTTCCTTTCCTCGGCACATGGAGACTCGGTAGTCTGGAAACACGAAGTCATCAAAACGTTCGGGATCAAGCTCCCGCATATAAGTGTCTGGGGAGATGCCCAAAGCTTCCATCTCTCTGCCAAGTGGCTGATCGGCTCCCATTCCGGCTAGATAGTGGACCCCAGGATCAAATGAGTATCCGCGGCGACGAAAAGGATTGATGAAACCTCCAAACTGTCTCTGGCCTTCGAGCAAGAGGACGCTCTTGCCAGAGCAAGCGCATTTCGTAGCGGCCGCCAAACCACTTATGCCTGAACCAATTACGACGACATCAAAACTCTCTTGCGCCATTTCGGCCTCCAACCTTTTTTCGTTTCGCGTGTGCCTTCGCGTCAAAGCAGTCGCTACAGAGAGGGAATAGCTGAAACCTGCACCGACCTGCCTAAACTTTGGACGAATCTAAAAACGCCTCGCACGACGGCTACACATTCTGGGTTGCCTCTGCATAGCACCCGAAAAGCCAATGCAGACAGGCTCCTGTTGAGTAGCTTCCACATTCCCAATTTTTTTGGCACGGCTTCGAAGCGTCTGGCTATTACTACTCCAGACGAACAAGAAATCCCCCAAGTTGTTCTGCCCCTGACTATGTCCAACGCATCCAATTTAGACTCGATTCACGATCAGATCATTGAATTGATCTCTGACGTTAGTGGGATCCCCTCAAATGAGCTTGATCCCAACGCTAGTCCGGCGGATCTCGGAATTGACTCACGCCTGACGTTCGAGATTCTTGCTCGAGTCTCCCGTACATTCTCGCTGAATGTTCGAATCGAAAGCGTTGTGGGGCACATGAAGACGGTGGGTGCCGTCGTCAATTCCTTAAGAGAGCAAATTGTTGCACGAAATGTGCCTGTTTCCTCACGTGCTGCAACCCGCAAAACACCTACGCAAGTTGTGGATGAGCGCAGTATCCCACAGCCGGAATCGGTTGTGCAATCCGTAGAGTCAACGGAACTAACAGAGATCGGAAACGAGTTGCTTCCCAGCGCCGAATCTCTTCGATTGAAGCTGTCTACTGGACTCAACTGGGAGTGCATTAAGGTTGGCCAAGGGCCGCCCTTGTTGCTACTTTCACCGCTCTACGCGAACGCATTGATCTGGACGCCAGTAGTTGCAAATCTGAAAGCTGAGAGAACTTTATATATCCCAAACTATCCAGGGTACGGGAGGAGTGATTATTCCAATGGATCGATTTCACCAAGCGAATTGGCCGAGCAGATTCGATCGGTATGCATAGAGCTCGCAGGCTCCAAGCCCGTGGATGTCGTCGGGTGGTCGCTCGGCGGCATGGTCGCGCAATGTCTTGCGAAGCAATATCCAGATTTTGTTCGAAAAGTCGTATTGGTCAGTACAGCAGCTTGCCTTGGTGTTGAATCATCCGCTCACGCAGCTCGTGAGCTTTTGGACAAGCTGGCCGACGATCTTCGAGAAAAGTCTCCTGCAGGGGCCGTGGCGCGGAGAGAGTACGAACGCCTTGCAGTTGCCTCCCGTGGCTCAACTGACTTCGACATTCGACTGCAATACGCAATGGAAGTTGCGAAGTTCGATAATAGGCAGCATTTAAGTACGTCTGAGTGCGATACTCTGATCCTCGGCGGAGCTGAGGATAGTGTCACGCCACCAGAATTAATGCGTTTCTTGGCAGCGGAAATCCCGCATGCAAAATCTCACCTCGTTTCAGGCACCGGACACCTATTCCCACTGCAGTATCCAAATCGCTTCTGCAGCTTGGTGCGGAAGCACCTAGGGATGCCGAGACGCTGGCCCGCCCATGCCCAGGATCGCTGGCGCTTGCACACAAAATTCGACTTGTCTGTTCGGAGTCGGGAGATTGATCTTGCGGAAGCTGTAGAAGCTCCTGAACTGGATATTGAGCAGGCCGCAATTAATGAATCTTCCGTAGCTGAGTTGCTTCGCCAGCTCTCTGAGGATGACATTACTTATCGGGAAGGGCTTATCGAGCGCAATGGCGATGCTCTGGCTACAGGTATCAATAGCAAGTTGGGTGTTTTGATACAAGCCACGCCGGATCCCCTGCTCAACAGAGCCTTTGATAGTCACCGTCGTGGACTGGTGAAATTATGCTCTTCATCTGCATCGCAAAGCTACGAAGAAATAATGAGCACCTTTATGCACCAAGTGCTGCCTGAATTCGCGCGCTTTGCAGCAGGGCTCCTTGTGCACTTCAGTCGCATTCCTTGCCTGTATGTGGAAGACGTCGATCCGCAGCACGTGGCCCAACTCGAAATCAAGATGTGGGCTTGCCTCTTAGATGCCAATGCTCCAGACCCGATTGTCGCCGCAAGCATATCGGATTTTCTAGCGGCGCTATATGACAGCGACGATCCAAAGCAACTCTTCCAGGCGAATGGGCAAGTCAAGTCAGTTGTAATCCGAATGATGCGCCAGCAGCATCAGCGGGAAGGCCGGTTGCGCAGAACGCAGACGCTGGGTGAATTGCTGCGTTCCGAAAACACGTTGCTTGTAGAAGCTATCCAGCATGAAACTAACAGAGGAGCAAAGCGATGAGATTGCCGCCTGAAGTGCCTGCGAGCTCTAGCGCTGGGCATGCCGAAAATATGACGCCCGATCGAATTCGTGAATTCTTGCACGATACACGCAAGGTTTTTGGGGATGTGTTTTCAGTTAACGCGTCTGGTCAAAAACTCACCTACGTATTTGATGCGGACATCTTGCATCATATTTGGGTTGCAAATTCTGAGAACTACACTCGCCGGCCAAGTGTAAATGGTGCGGCCGCAATGTTCCCAGGACTATTTATGGACTTGACGCCTGGATTTCGTCGCAAGAGGAGATTGTTAGAACCGATTGCATGCCCGGCCACAATCGATTCCATGCATCGGCACTTTGTAAGTTCAACCATTCGGGCAATAAACCCAACAAAAGATGTTTGGCAAATTGCCTCTGAAACCGGGCAGGTTCGTTGCTGCCACTCGGACATGCGAAATTTGGGTTTTGAGTTGGCGGTCGAAACATTCCTTGGTATCGAACTTTCTAATACGGAGCGGGAAAACGCGAAGCAGGCCTGCAGTCACCTAGTCAAGTTTGGATATGGAGCCACTTTTGAGAGCGATGGGCATGGGGGCTCGATGAGCCAAGAGGAACGCGTGCTTCGCGACATCGTTTTGAGGACGGTTGCGGAAAAGCGGGCAAGTCCAGGCCAGGACTTTGTCTCGCTCATGTTGCGATTTCGAGAGCCTTTAGCGGGCGACAGGCTGGATACGGCTGAGCTTGTCAATGAAATATTCTCAGCACTCTGGGCTAGCGCTGAAACGATTGGAAACGTCCTTGGATTCATGTGGCAATTCTTAGCAGAGAATCCAAGCGTGATCTCCAGGGCATGCGAAGAAGTAGATCGCGTACTTGGTGGGAGGGTACCGGCAGTCGAGGATGTGCAGGCACTACCGTACTGTATGCAGGTTGCTCAGGAAACTCTAAGGCGGCGTCCAACGGCCTGGATTGCAGGCAAACTACCGATGGAAGACGATGTCGTTTCAGGATTCCTGTTTCGTAGGGATGAGCCTATTTGGACTTCGATTTACGAAGTGCATCATCACGAACGTTATTGGGCAGACGCATCCAAGTTTGATCCTGATCGGTTCTTACCGGAATCTTCGGGCAAGCGTCATCGATTCTGCTACCTGCCCTTTGGCGGCGGCACTCGCAAGTGCATCGCAGAACGCCTTGTTCCCATGCAGATGCAGCTTGTGTTGGCCACTCTACTTCAAAAATTTGATTTGCGATTGGCTGACCCACAAGATCCTGGTTTGGAGTTCCATACCGTCATCAGCGTGAAACGCAAATTTCCAAACGTGAAGCTTTGGTTAAGAGCTGAATCTCCTAATCGCAATAGTAGCTTGCAGAAAGAACGCTCTTGTGCACCAAGCATCGCCACACTTACAAGCTAGATCTCCAGCGTGTGGCCCAACAAGTGTCCATTTTACATTTTGATGCATTACGGTCTTAGTCATGATTAACTCAAAGGAATCTGTCGGCATTGATGACCTCAACGTATATGCTGGAAGGTCACGAGTCGCTTTTGCAGATATTGCCGATGCAAGAAAGGCTCCGGCTGAAGTCCTTGAAAACGCTGGTTTCGACCATCGTGGAATTCTACCTGATTTCGAAGATCCAGTTACACTCGCTGTCAACGCAGCGCGACCCGTTTTGCGCGATATGGACGACGAGAGTATCGGATTGCTCCTTGTTTCAACGGAAACAGGAATTGACTTTGGCAAGCCAATCAGCACTTACATTTCTAGTGCCTTGAGCCTGCCAGAGTACTGCCGCAATATGGAAGTAAAGCATGCGTGCTATGGTGGGACTGGTGCCTTAGGGCTTGCGTCTGCTTGGGTTGCGACTCAGCCAGACCCGAACGCGAAAGCGCTCGTTGTTACTTCTGATATTGCACGTTGTCATTTAAACGATTCCGTTGAGTATTCGGGCGGACTTGGTGCATGTGCGATGGTTGTTTCTCGCGATCCTCGGTTGGTAACGCTGTTTCCCTCCAACGCCGTCGCAACTCAGGAAGTCTATGATGTTGCTCGTCCAACACCGACCACAGAATATAGCGATGCAGTACTGTCGCTTTCCGCCTTTTTGGATTTGCTTGAACAATCCTGGCTGCGGTATCGAGAGACAATTTGCGACCGTGATCTATGCGAGCAGTTCAAGCATGTGGTCTACCACGTGCCGATAGTTTCATTGGTAGAAAAAGCACATCAAACTCTTTTGGAATTAGACTCTTTCGAAGTAACTCATGCGGAAATCACTGCATCCTTCAAATCTCAGGTTTCGCCCTCTCTAAAGTTTAGCCGGGAGATTGCTAACGCTTATTCTGGCGGCGTCTACGTCGCACTCGCGGGATTACTCTCCGACGAGCGTGTCACGCCAAACGACGCGATCGGTTTTTTCTCCTATGGTTCTGGAGCTTGTTCAGAATTCTTCAGCGGTCAAGTGACCGGAGATGCTGCGGCACGAATGCGACGGCATCAGATTAGCGAGAAGCTCGCAGAACGAAGACTCGTGAATTTCGGAGAGTATGAATTGGCACTGCTTCAGCACGAGAAGCAAATGCTCGCGAAAGACTACTGCCCAGACTTAACTCAGCTAGGCGGGCTCTACTCGGATGCCTACGAAGGGCGCCAACTTCTGGTCTTGGATGAGATTGTCAATCACCATAGGAGGTACCGATGGACCTAATGGCATCAATCCAAAATATCTTGCGAAGCAGTTGCGTCTTTATGGATGTAAGTCAAGGTATTGAGGACGAACGAATCGCAGCGTTGCGCGAGAAACTCAGCGAAGCGAAGCCAATCGTCCTTCTGCATGGCAATTCTGAACTCTTCTGCAATGGATTTAATCTCGAAAAAATAACCGAGGAATCAACTGACGAAGAATTATCTAGAGGTAGCCATGGATTGGTTCACTTTCAAGAGTTGCTCAACACGCTTCATCATGAAGATCGGACGGTTGTCGCAGTTGTTGAGGGCCCAGCGCGAGGCGGAGGCGTGGGGCTAGCCGCTGTAGCAGACCTGGTAATCGCAAATAAGGACGCCAGTTTCGCTCTGCCAGAAGCATTGTTCGGTCTTGCCCCAGCAGTCGTGCTCCCCTTTATCGCGAATCGAATCGGTCTGATTCGGACGCAACAACTCGCCTTCGGCGCAATCGCAATGAATGCCATCCGTGCGGAGCAATGGGGAATGGTGGATATCCTTGAGAGCCAAGAACCCAACTTTGACCTAAACCGAACTTTACAAAAGCTGCTCTACCTAGACTCCGAATCCATTGCGGTCACGAAGCAACTGGCTCGTAGTCTGCAAACGGAATGCTGCAGCTACGACAAGGCTGCCACGGAAGAATTCGATCGTCTGTCAGCGCGAACAGCGACATCGGATCGTATTCTTCGCTACATGCAAGGGGACACCCCCTGGAAATCGGAATGCGAGGCAACGACATGAACGCGGACCTGAGCAACAAGGTGATCCTGGTGACAGGAGGAACTGGAGGCATCGGTCAAGAGATTGTGCGTGCCGCAGCCCAGCGCGGAGCCCAGGTGAGTTATTGTGCCCGGCATGAGAAGCAACTTCCCTCCGGGGAACTTGATCGACAAAACAAAGAGAATCAGTTGCATTTTGTAAGAGCGGACATTTCCAGCTTGAATTCGGTGCGCGACCTAGTGCATCAAACAGTCTCAAACTGGGGGCAGCTGGATGCCGTAATTAACAATGCCGCTATGAATCCGGACCAGCTGTTGTTGACAACGGATTGCAAGACTTGGGATTCCCAAATGGGCGTCAATCTTCAAGGACCCTATCTGGTTGCCGAGGAAGCTGCCGGGCATTGGAAGGCGACCAATGCACCAGGCAATATTGTCAACATCGGATCGTTGGCTTCCGCCGGTGCATCGTCTAACCCAGGCTACTCAACAAGTAAGGCGGGGCTCGCTGGACTGACAACCCTTTTGGATCGGCGCTATGCAGAAAGCAGCATATTTGCATCCCACTTAATTGTGGGCTTTGTCGAAACTGAAATGACCGACACTCTTACCTCACGAGCGCGAGAGCTGCTCGTTGAGTGCAGTTCATTGCGGCGCGCTGCAAGTCTGAATGAAATTGCAAATGCCGCTCTGTTCCTAGCCACAGATTCAACCGGCATTTGTTCCGGACGATCGATATCCGCAACCGGCGGATTAAGGAGTTTGCCGTTATGACAAATAGCATATTTGTTGAGTCCATTTCCGACTCAGTCGCGAGACTTGTAGTCGCCACGCCAGAGTGCCCTTACCTTGGAGCGAATTCTGTTTCGCAGCTGGAGTTGGCAGTCGAACAACTGAAAAACATGCCCAACCTTGCTGCGGTTGTAGTAACTGGCACGCCAGAGAATTTCTGCTTGGGAGCTTCTCGAGATGCGTTGTTGTCGGTAGATCCCTCCGTTGGCCTCTCGAACTACATCGAGTACTTCGCGGATGTGCCCCGGCTGCTGCTGTCGATACCCGTTCCCACAATCGCAGCAATGCGTGGTCATGGCATTGGCGGTGGGTTTTTGCTGGGACTTTGGTGTTCTTCCTTTGTTCTGGCAGAAGAGTGTCTCTACGGCGCGAACTTCATGGCTATAGGAATCACACCAGGGATGGGAGCAACCTGCATTGTTGAGGAGATCTTGGGTGGACCAGTCGGCCGCCAGTTGCTCTTTTCAGGTCGTTGCTTTACTGGTCGTGAACTGGGAAAGTTTGCCCCTCAGACTAAACACTGTGTCGCACCACGTGCGGAAGTAGAGGAGCGCGCATTAGAAATTGCTGAGCGTTGGTCTGAGCAGCACGTCCTGTCAATCAAGCTGCTCACAGAAACTCTCAATCGTAAACGGCTGAAATTGCTAGATGAAGCTGTCGAGGATGAGATTCGAATGCACGGCCAACTCTTCGAATTGCCCACCATCCGCGAAGAAATTGCCGCGAGGTACACCTAATGCTGTTTCAGACCTCTCACCGCGAGATTGCAAGCCTGCATGTATCCAATCGTTCCTGCAGCTACTTTCCAAGTGACCTACCCGATCAAATCGAGCAGGCCGCAAAAGAGGTTCGCAATGACGGTTGTATCAGGGCTGTTCTCTTGGTCGGAGGTGATGATGTGTTCTCCTACGGTTCCGACCTCTCCGATCACGCCCGAGAGCAGGAGTTGGCAGATGCGTCGCCCTATTATGAAGTCCTTCCACAGTTGTTGCTTTCCTTTCCTGTGCCCACCGTAGCTGCGATGCAGGGACATGCAATATCTGGAGGACTCGCGCTTGGCGCTTGCTGCACGACGATGGTTCTCGCTGAGGAAAAGCTGTACGGAATGAATTTCGTTGAGATCGGTATTCCCGCGGTCATGGGAACAACAACAATTTTTGACTCAGTTTTTGGAAGCACCGTTGCGAGAGCAATGCTTTTCGATGGCGCGCTCCGCACAGGTAGAGAACTTGCAGAGCACTCCCCAAGCATCCAAAGCCTTGTCAAACCGGCAAATGATGTCATCGAACATGCGATGCATCTTGCTTGGCAATTCACCCTTTCCGAGAGATCTACATGCACCATTCTGAACAATTCACTGAACTCATCGCGACGTGAAAAAGTCACCAGGACTCTGGAAGTCGAACGCGAGATGATCAGGATGCACCGGACCAAACAGCACACTAAGCACAGCAAAAACGAACTATGAACCAATCATCCGATGAATGCGAATGGCGACTGCCGTACGAGCAAGCAACGCAAAACCACTTAGTCGCTCCCGCCCTGCGATCTGGCAGTACAAGCCTGCTGCGTCGTGACGAAGTCGAATCGTATCTTCCGATGAGGGAACCGTTCCTCTTTGTGGATGAGGTGACGTATGTCGATCAGGAAAAGCCAAGTATTGCAGTTCGATACGACTTGGCTCGCGAGTCACGAGTGCTTGACAGTCACTTTCCAGGTGAACCCATGTGGCCCGGTGTATTACAGATTGATGCGACGGGTCAAGCAGGTGGTCTCCTGGCACTGATGATGGAAAACGACTTGAGTTGTCAATCCATTGCGTTGACGCACGTGCACGCCGCGCGATTCCCAATTCCGGTCCGACCAGGAAAACCAGTTGAGTTCTGCGCAACTTACTTCGAGAGCGGACTTTTTCGCATCGTTGTTGGACAGTGCGTTCAGGACGGCCAAATTTGCTCGACCTCCGCCATGTCGCTGGCCTGAGCAATAGGTAGTGACGCAATCGGGTCGTCAAACAATAAGCGGCCATAATTCTCAAACCCTTTTTATTGTTAAAGAATTTCAGGAGACTGTAATGGAAAGAAACGAAATCATGTCGGTGCTGCAAGAAACAATTCTGCAAGTTATCGACAAAGCGGAAGACTCGCAGATAATCGAATCGGCAAGCCTGATAGATGACTTTGGTGCAGATTCGTTGCAGGTCGTCGAAGTGGTTTCTCGCACGATGCGACGTTTAAAGATCCGCGTTCGCAGAACGGAACTGTCCAAACCCAAGAATATCGGCGAACTCGTCGATCTATTCGAAGCTGCGCAGCAGTCTGCCTAAGGAATGGACCCAAGATTATGTCCGACACCAAGCGACGGCTTGTAATTACTGGGATGGGCTGTGTTACGGCCTGTGGCAACTCGCCCGAAGCATTGGCTGACTCCCTGCTGACGGGATCTTCTGGGATCTCAAGCTGGCAGCGTTTCGCCGACCATCCCTACTCTCGTATCGGCGGAGACATCAGCGATTTCGACGCCGGATCCAGTATTCAAAATCTTCCGGGTTTGCCCTCGGACATGATTGAAAGTGCGGAGAAAGTTTTGCGTTCTACGCCAAGCCCTGGACAGTGGGGAATTACCGCTGCCCTTCAGTGCTGGAGAGATGCTGCGCTCGATTCTGGAGAAATAGCTCGCGATCGCATTGCTCACGTTCTTGGGGGGCACAACATCAACCTTGAGTATGTGTATAAGAACGCGCTCGAGTATGAGGAAGAACCCGAGTTCATCGATCCACTCTATGGACTCGTCAACTTTGACACCGATGTACTTGCTGTTATCTGCCAGTTGCTCACCATTCAAGGACCTGCATTTACCGCTGGAGCAGCTTGCGCCAGCGGAAATCATGCTTTGCTGGCTGCGGTCGATATGTTGCGAGCTGGCCGGGCAGATGCCGCGTTTGTTTCCAGCGTGGCCTCAGCCTTGGATCCCGTAATGCTGCAAGGTTGGGCGATCCTAAATGCCATCTGCGTTGAGGAATACGACGACCAACCATCGCTTGCGAGTCGCCCGTTCGACGCCAAGCGTTGTGGGTTTGTTCCTGCAGAAGGGGCGGGGTGCATTTTGCTGGAGACTCTCGATTCTGCTTTGCGACGTGGAGCCAATATTTACGCTGAAGTGCTGGGCGTTTCAGCAAGTAGTGCGGCCACACGAGACACGCGACCAGATTTGGATGCTCAGGTGCGAGCTGCTAGGTGGGGCCTGCAGGATGCAGGCGTGTCAGTAGATCGCGTCAATCTCGTCAGTGCGCATGCTACGTCCACGCCTCTCGGAGACGCAGTGGAAGTTGCGGCATTGAAACAGATATTAGGAGATCGTGCCCAGTATGTTCCTGTCAATGCACCGAAAAGTATGCTTGGCCACTTGATGCAGGCAGCAAGCATTGTGGAAATCATCGCCTTAGCCAAGCAGATTGAGCGCAGGCAAATTCACCCCACGATCAATCAGGAGGCGGCCGATCCGGATCTTGATTTAGACTTTGTTCCGAACCAAGCCAGAGACTATGAAATAGACGTTGCTCTCTCGAACAGCTTTGGATTTGGGGGCTTGAATAGCACTGCCGTTGTTGGGAGGTATCAGCCTTGACGGAAGTTGAAATCAACGACAGAGAAGGTCCACGCTGGTTAGTTGTCGGGGGCGATCGTGGCTCTAATCTAGTTCGTCTACTGCAAAATACTGGCACGGTTGCACACGAATGTAATGCTGTCTTTCCAAGCAACAGCTTATCAATAACAGACGACGTTTTCGACGACTGGGCACTGGAATCTTCCTCTCGCTGGGATCAATTCCAGTCGCTAGTTGTTCTGCTTGCAGCGGACCAGGAGCCGCCCGATGCAGACCTTGGCGACGATTCGTTCTCTGCTGAGGTGCTCTCTCCGTTGCGACGTGCATTTTTGTTGACCCGATTCGCCGTTGATGAATTCCTGTCCAACGGAATAAATGGCCGCATCGTCCTCGCCTACGTCGGAAGCCAAGCATCCGAAATGATGGGAGTCACGAAATCAGCATTGGACGGATTTGTCGCATGCGTAGGAAAAGAATACGGTGCGAGAGGGATTCGAATCAACTCGGTTGTTGGCAGCGACGATCAAGACTTGGCTCGCATGATTGAGTTTCTGACGTCTTCTGAAAGTGAGTTTGTTACGGGAGAGACTCATGTCCTCGGGACCCATTGATAAAGCTAGTTTTGCTCCGATTGCGATCATCGGAATGGCATGTCGATTTCCTGGAGCAAACAACCTAGAAGAATTCTGGACAACACTGCTTGAAGGGGAACGGCGAATTAGTGCTCCTCCGACTCGAATCTCGCGAGGCAGCGTACCAGCGGAGATTTGGGCGGAAGACGAAGAGATGCCTCCGGGTGGATTCTTCGAAGCTGTCGATTCGTTTGACCACGAATTCTTCGGCATTTGCCAAGCCGATGCTCTGGTAATGCCGCCGCAACACCGCATGTTCCTCGAAACTTGCTACCACGCTCTCGAAGACGCTCGTATTCCGATGGGTTCCATCAGGGGAACCGAATCAGCGGTCTACGCCGCACTATCGCCGAACGAATATAGCCAACGTCGATCGATGACAGCCGGGTATTTCAACGCATTTGCACTTGGTGCAACAGACCAAGCAATGGGTGCAAATCGCGTCTCGAAGTTCTTTGGCATCTCGGGGCCAAGCATGAATTTGGATGCAGCTTGCGCTTCCTCGGCGATCGCAACCGACCTCGCCTGCCAGTACCTGCAAAACAATTCAGGTGTTGCCTTTGCAGGAGGCGCGAACATCATCACCTCGCTCTTCGGGCATGCACTTCTCTCACGTTCTTGGATGATGTCCGCCGACGGCCATTGTCGAAGTTTTGACAAGGAAGCATCTGGCTATGTACGTGGCGAAGGATGTGCAGTGCTGATCCTCAAGCAACTAGATGCGGCAGTCCGGGACGGTGATTATGTGCGGGCCGTCATCCGCTCATCTTGCGTCGCGAACTCAGGCGACAAAAAAGAGACTTCCCAATCCCAGCCAACTGGATTGGCACTAGCAATGAATCGAGCTTACAAGCTCGGTCAAATCGATCCTATGAGGATAAACTACATCGAAGGTCATGGGGTCGCGACTCCAGCCGCCGACGAAACTGAACTCGAGTCTATAAACCAGATATTTGCACCTGCACGACCCGATACCAACTCGGCCAAACGGTGGCTGGGATCGCTCAAGCCAAACTTCGGTCACACTGAGTGGACCGCCGGCGCTGCCAGCCTGATTAAAAGCGCACTCATCGTTGAACGAGGCATCATCCCACCCAACATTGATTTCGAGGAACCACACGATCTCCTGGAAGACAGTGACTTTTCAGTGCCGACTAAAAGAGAACACTGTACGGACAAATCCCTACTTGCTGGAGTGAATAGTTTTGGTATCGGCGGGACGAGTGCACATATAGTTCTGGAAAGCCCGCCGACGCAGACAAGTCCTGCTCGGACATCTCACGTGAGCAAGCGGAACTGCACAGTTGTTCCGCTTTCTGCACAATCTCAAGAATCGCTGAACCAATTGTCCGAATCCCTGTCGCGAACTTCCGCGGATAGGATGGAAACAAACGCTATCGCTGCACAATTTGCTTTTGGTCGCACGTCCTTTCCACTGCGCAGGGCGACTGTACTTCCAGCTGAAAGCCAGCAATCAGATCCTCCAATTGAGACAGACGCCGTCCAACGTCCCATAATTTTTCTATTTACGGGGCAAGGCTCACAGTATCCAAGGATGTCAGAGGAGCTGTCAGCTTGCTCTCCTACTTTTCAGGCGGCTTTCAACGAATGCGTCGATCGATTTCAGGAACTGCTTGGCTACTCCATTCACGAAGTACTCAAGGAGAGCGTGGCGACTGTTTCGGAAACCCTGTACGCGCAACCGGCAATCTTCAGCTTCGAGTACGCGATGGCCAAAACTTGGTTAGCTCTGGGAGTTCAACCAACTGCATCAATTGGCCAT
>JBCCEO010000094.1:0-15744 GCA_039030255.1 Planctomycetota bacterium
ATCACCGATTCCTCCCAACGAGATTCCGCCACGCCAATGTCTTCACCACTCAGAAGGGCCAACGCTTCTTCTTCACCAAAGATCCAGCAGATTCAAGAAATCTAGCCCGCCCGCTAAACCAACACTGCCGCTCAAGCATGACCAACGATGCAACGCTACTCGAACTGCAGGAACATGGATTTGTTCGTATCCCCGAATTCATAAACGGGATAGAACTCGAAAGATTGCAGTCCAACATCGAGGATTTCATCGAATCGGTGAGACCCAAAATTCCTGCGGAACGAATCTTCTACGAAGATAAGACACAGGAAGGCAGTCTGAAGCAAATCCAGCACATGGACGAGTATGCCGACTGGGCACACAGCCTGTTTCATTCGGGCGAACTCTTGGGCTTGGCGCAAAAGCTTTTGGGCGGTGCTGTCGTTCCCAAGAACATGCAGTACTTCAACAAACCGCCTCGCCTCGGTCGGCCGACGCCCGCTCACCAGGACGGTTTCTATTTCATGTTAGATCCGTGCGAGGCGTTAACCATGTGGCTGGCCCTGGAGCCCGTAGATTTGGAGAACGGATGCGTGCACTATGTCCGCGGCTCGCATCGCGGTGGAATGCGAGAACATTGCCGAACTTCAACACTTGGTTTTAGCCAAGGCATTGCGGATTTCCCAACCCAGCAAGACAGGCAACAATCCGTAGCGGTCCACGCTGAACCAGGTGACTTGCTGGTCCATGATGCGATGACGATTCACTATGCTGGCGAAAACAGAAGCGAACATCGCACACGGCGAGCCTTAGGCTTCATATACTACAGCCATCGAGCCCGTGTAGACGGGCAGCGGCACGCCGAATACCAATCGCAATTAGCAAATGACTTAAGAGCTCAGGGAAAGATCTAATGTTTCGAATTCTCAAACCCATCGAATGGTCCAGCTTCCTTTGTTTTATCGTCATTGCGAGTATCGCATCGGCTCAATCCCAAGTTTTGGAAGGCAAGCTCGAAGCATACTTGGGTGAGCCACAGATGGAACTGCAGCAAGTTTTTAACTCACAGCGATTCCCCAATGTGGTTGTCACTCTCAAAGGCACAGTTCTGGCCAGCTTCGGCAATAAGGGCGTCCAAATCCGACGTAGTGACGACGGCGGAAAGAGTTGGAAGGAACCGATTTTAATCGACAAAGACGGCTTCCAAGGTGGCGGCATGACGGTCGATGAAACCAACGGAGACATCCTTGCCTTTATCGAAGCGAGCCACCCACCAGCCCCACTAACGCTTTATCGCAGCCGCGATGATGGAAAGACATGGGTTGCAGAAACAACAGAGGTCAAACCCGACTCGCAAGGCAATATTCCTTCGATGCACATGAACGAGCATGGCATCACGCTCCGGCATGGCAAGCATAAAGGTCGGTTGCTTCGACCAACGCGTTGGTACGCAGGAAAAAACGAAAGAGGACGCTGGCCGGACCACTACACGAATGCGATGTACAGCGACGATGAAGGCAAAACTTGGCAAACGAGCGAGCCCTTTCCTGAGAACGGAACAGGCGAAGCCACTTTGGCTGAACTTTCTGATGGAACAATTTACTACAACACTCGAATTCACTGGGACAAGCGCCCGAACAATACTCGCAGGCGTAGTGCGCTCAGCAAAGATGGCGGTCAGACCTGGGTCGACTGGGACATTGTGGAGATTTTGCCCGATGGACACCAACACCGCTCCTACGGTTGCATGGGTGGGCTGACTCGATTAGCCGTGGCAGAGCAGGACATCCTGATTTTCAGCAATCTTGATACACCCAATGCGACGCGTGAACGCGGAACGGTGTGGGCCAGCTTTGATGGCGGTGCGACTTGGCCCGTGAAACGCTTAGTATTCGATGGACCAAGCGGCTATTCGTCGATGAGTTCGGGACGGCCAGACACAGCGAGCGAAGGCTGGATTTACTTACATTTCGAAGGTGGTCCCAAGGGTGGCTCTACTCTAGCGCGCATGAATCTGGCTTGGATCCTGGCTGGAGAGAAAACCGGCGACGGAGAACTGCCTAGCTTCAATTAACCGACACGGTTCATGTCCATCTTCATCCACTGACAAGCCATGTTGAATTTCCGTGGTGAGTCGGGAAAATGTGCGTGGAAGAATCTACTCACATTATTAAATCAACAACCAACTCTAAACAAAAAGCAATGCAAATCGCGACGCACTGACGCAATTTATCGTGTTGCTCCAATCGGCCCCCAGCTCGGAGAAAACTGATGACAAAAACTGTGAACGTTGCAATGGTAGGACTTGGATTTGGTGCCGAATTCATACCTATCTATCAGGCACATCCCAACACCAACGTCATTGCGATTTCGCGGCGCAACGAGGAAGAGCTGAACAAGTGCGGCGATCAATTTGGAATTGCAAAACGTTACACTGATTTTGAAGATGTGATCTCAGATCCGGAAGTGGATTTTGTTCATATCAACAGTCCCATCAATGACCATGCTTGGATGTCCTTGAAGGCCTTGGACGCTGGTAAGCATGTGATGTGCACAGTCCCCATGGCCACGACAGTTGACGAGTGCCGACAGATCGTTGAGAAAGTCCAAGAGACCGGCCTGAAATATATGATGGCGGAAACCGTGGTCTATAGCCGTGAGTTTCTATTCATCAAGGATCTCTACGAGAAGGGTGAAATGGGCAAGATTCAGCACCTTGCCGCCTCACATCCTCAGGACATGGATGGTTGGCCCGAGTATTGGCAAAAGATGATTCCCATGCACTATGCAACTCACGTTGTAAGTCCTTGTTTGGGTCTCGTGAACGGATTGGCAGAATATGTCAGCTGTTTTGGCTCAGGGACAGTACGTGATGACATCGCGGAAAAATCTGGCAACAAGTACGCGGTCGAAACTTGTCATATCAAAGTCAAAGACTCAGACCTGACAGCCCACATTTGGCGATTCCTATACGACGTGGCACGTCAGTACCGTGAGAGTTTTGACGTCTACGGAACCAAAAAGAGCTTCGAATGGACACTTATCGAAAATAAACCGCATGTGATTCACACAGCCAAGAAGCCTGAGCATGAAATTCCTGAAACGATTGAAGTGCCAGACTTTGCCGAACTCTTGCCCCCCGAAATTCGCCGCTTCACCCTGCCTCAAGAAATCCATGACGCAGATCACTTGTCCTTTATCCAAGGCGGTGGTCACGGAGGATCGCATCCGCATCTGGTAAACGAATTCACCAGTGCACTCCTTGAGAATCGTGACCCTTGGCCAAATGCCATTACAAGCGCAAACTGGACCTGTGTTGGTATCTGTGCGCATGAGTCGGCCGAAAAAGGTGGTGAGATTGTGCGTCTACCTGATTTCACACTTGTTTAACGGTAATTTGCCACCGGAATGCCACTGTGCAGAAAGAACATCCTTACGCGCCGCCTGAGAGCGAAATCGAAGCTGACAAACCCGCATCTCCTATTCGGATGGCTGCGATTTGGACGGCATTCGCAGTTACCTCGCCGATCACCCCGATCCTGTTATCGGTGGTCGTGCTCGTAGTAGGTTTGTTCTTTTCGGATCCTGAAGACACTGGAACGCCAATTGGAATCATTTTGGTTCCGATTTTGTTGCTGACCGCAGGGATAGTTTTTGCCTATATTGCGACCTTGTTTTTTGCCATGCCCGTCGTGATCATTCTTAGGAAGCGCGACCAACTTAAACTTAGCAATCTCTGCTGGATGGCGGCAGTCTATTCCGTGCTGTTTGGCACCTTGTTGGTAGTTCTGCCAACTCGATCTGGCGAGGTTCCAGGCGATGGCTCACTGCAATCGATCATCTTCGCCATGCTAATTGCCTCCGCAGGGATCGGAGTTTTCTTATTGATTCAGGCGATGGCTTTCTGGTCGGTCATGACACGACTAGGCAAGCGATAATCACTGCGATCACGATCGCCCATATTGGCTAAAGACTTCGTGCAATAGTTCTTGTTCTTGCGACTCGTCCTCCAGCAAGTCTTCTTCTTGCAATTGCAAGCGATCTTCCATAATCTCCGAAACGGAGAGTGTCTGAGCGTAGATCCCCAATTCCGAAACAAAGGTCTCACCCGAGCCTACGCTTACGGGCGACGACGGAGTAGGATTCGGCTGAGTCGCTGCCCCCGTCTCGGCCGTCAAAGCGGCAGATGAGTCGTCCTGCTTTGTCGAGAATTCTTGGGCAGAGTGCAGATCGGCAGTCTGAGTTTGAATCGAAATCGGCCGCATGTTCTCGAAGGTTTCAACCGTTTCAAATCCACGTGCTTCGCGCGTTGCAGCGCCTTCTTGAAAGGAAACGTAGTCTGCTGCTTGAAACCAATCGCCAGCTTTTTCCGTTCCGTAGAGTGTCGCGCGATCTTCTCCGCCTGCGTGGGCATGAGCAGTAACTTCCTCAAAGCCGCGAACATGGCTGGAAAAACCTGGCCCACTGATGAGCACATTGTCTCCTGCCGCGCTGAAACGATCCGCTCCCTCAGAATCGTAAAGTGCGGCCGTGTCCTGTCCACCCGAGTTCGCATATGCATAGACACGTTCAAAACCGCGGACGTAGTTGAAATATCCGTCACCTTTCATGCTCGTAAACTGTGGCCGAGCACTAAGCTGGTCGTCACCCTCCGAATCATAGACGTAGGCCAGATCTTCACCCGTTCCCGTTGCATGCACAAAGATGCGCGAGACGTCGTCCACGACAAAACTGTAGCCAACGCCCGAAAGCTCGGCTCTTCCAGGGTAAGCTCGTAGTGTGTCGTCTGTATTCGAGTCGTACATATAAATGCGGTCAGCGTTGCCGCCACCGGAGAAATGCACGTCTTCGATCGCGTCGAGCTGCACTCGGATTTGCTGGTTTTCGATCAGGGTTTCACCCGGACGCAATTCAACACTCTCGATTTTCTCTGATCCTTGAATCGAGATTTGATCGCCGCTTCCGCCGGCGTCGAGATGGAGATTGCGAATCTCTCCGCTGGAAAATGCATAGTCAACCCCGCCCACAGCCAACTGCAGTTTCCCGTCGCGCAAGTCGATCGCATAGGAATCTTGATCACCGGTACCGCCTACTTGCAATGTACTTCCCGATTGCCGGACAAGATTGGCGATGGTCAGCTGACCGCTATCGCTGGCATGCCCCGGCAACTGAAATCGTACTTCTTCACCCGCCTGAACACTCAAGTCAATTCGAATGCTCCCATCATTCCAATTCTGAGCCGAGGCTTGGCTACCTGCGTGCGAGGCAATGATTTGGCCGCTGGCTGAATCAGGATTCTCCCAAACCAAAGAGAATACTCCATCGTTAGCTGCAATTGCCGAATAGCCGGAGCCCGCAGTAAGACTATTAGTTTGGAAGTCGACTTGCCCTAAAGGAACGACGGAGCCGTTTGTTTGTGGCGGATTCGAAGGATTCAATGGATTCGGAACGCTCGAAGAGGCGTCTGCTTCAAAGTCGAAGTGTATGGAACCCGGACCGATCTTATCTTGTGCGAAGACGTTTAGCTCGTATTGTTGCCCCGCGATCAGCTCTGCGTTTGCCGGATCCAATCCTGAACTGGCCAGTTGACGACCACCGCTGGACAGCGTCCAACTAAGCGAGTCGTTCCAATGGCTTTCGGCATCCAGTTGCAATTTGCCGCTTTCCGACGCAGTAAACTGATAGACGTCTTGATCTTGAAGATTGTTGATCCAAGTGTTGAGTTCGCCATCAGATTGTATGGTCGAGAAATCGATGTTTTGAGCCGAGCCTGTGCTACTAGCAACACTGTCGACAGGAATCAAACTCGAGATGGCTTCTTCAAGATTCAATCGATCGTAGCTTTGTCCCGTGATGGAGTCGTAAACTGAATCAGCTGTCTCTCGCAGGTGCTCCCAAATACTTTCTGTGTCGATTTGCGACGCACCTACCATTTCCATAGCTTGTCGCACCAGGACCGATGCGCCGGCTACGTACGGTGAAGCCATACTGGTTCCACTGCTTGCTGTAAAATCGTCAATCCGTCCATCTCGACCAAGAACATGGTCGGGAACCGAACTATTGATATACTCACCAGGTGCTGCCAACACTCGAGAGTCGCGTTGGCTAAAGTCGCTCAGTTGGCCCGAGGAATCTACGCTTGCAACCGGCAATACATGAGGACTTGAAGCAGGGTAGGTGAGTCCCGTTGCCTGCGAGTCTTGAAAGAAGTTACCTGCCGAGGCTGTAACGACGATTCCGTCGCGATACAGTTGTTGAAGCTCATCTTCCAAGGTCGATAGGGCTTGACCGCCATCGAGAGCACCGACCGAAATATTCACAGTTGTAATTGGATTTGCGAAACTGTCCTGGTTGTCATGCACCCAGCGTAAGGCATTTTCGACCCAGTCGAGTTGTCCCTGGCCAGAATTATCGAAGACTCGAAGCGAGACGAGATCGACTTCGCTTGCGACTCCAGGGTTGGATGGATCATCGCTGCCAATAACCCCGCTAACGTGAGTTCCGTGGAAGCCAGCTGGTCCGTCGTCATACGGTTGGTCATCGTTCTCGGCGAAATCCCATCCTCCGACGACTCGATAGCCCGGACCGTAGCCTTGCCCAAGCGCGACGTGATCCCAAGCAATGCCGCTATCGATAACGGCAACCGTTTGTCCTTCGCCAGTCAGCCCATACTGTTCAATGACCGAATCGAGCCCCGAGGCGCCGTGAGCTTCGGCCATTTGTGGCTCGATAGCAGTCGCGCTGTCTGCAACTTGGCCAATCTCCGCAACGACATCGATCAGGGCTTGGGCGGACAAGACTAGCCGCTCTTCGCAAGTCTCAAACAAGGAGTTGGGACGATCAGGACTCGCTTCGACTTTTTCTGATGAGCTTTTGTTTTGCACGAAGTTCTCCAACGCAGCCCTAGATCGGGACGAGGGACTTATCCTTGATTCCTCTTTGATATGCCTGAACTCATTACAAGCTAGCATTCATCAACCAAAGAGTGTTGCTGCCCAAACGTACGTCATAGGCACAGCCTTCAGGCTCTGGCTGAAGCAAGCTGTCGGCTGGGCAAGAAGCCTCGAGGTCCGCCTGTAACGTTTGTGCGGGTTACTTGACGTCGGAAATCTTTGCGAGAATCGGAGGCAGAAATACATTCATTGAAAGCTTTAGCCGAAAGAAGTACTAGCGGCCAGGAGGCTGCGGGACAGTTATGAAACGGAGAGCAAGGATTCGCTCTTTTGCGAAGGATTCGCCCGCTTCATGAATGTCGAAGAGGCTAAGGATTGGCCTCTTGTCGATGGGAAACACCGGCTTGAGGAAAAAGTTTGGATCCGTCGACTGTCGTCCGATCTGTGGGCAAGGAAGCACCTCGATCGGAAAGGCAAAAGGATTTGTTCGTTTACTACAGACCCGGAAGGGATGCCGAGGTACCTATGAACCGGCTTAGCTGGCTGCAGAAGCTTTACTGGACTCAGTTTGGTAAGCCTGTTTCAGAGCGGTCACTGATCCGCTTTCTTATCCAGAATGAGATTTCCTCGATTCTTGAAGTCGGAATGGGGAATTGTCAGCGAATTCGCCGCATTGCGAAACTTGCTCAATCACCGACGGGTGTGGAAAAGATTCGCTACATTGGTACGGACGAATTCGAAGCAGCGGCAGATCCAACTCAACATCTCACTCTTAAGCACGCACATCAAGTCGCAGGCTCACTCGGATTCAAGGCTTCGCTCATACCCGGCGACGTAGGTGCGGCGGTGCCACGGGTTGCACACAAGATGGGCGCCTCCGATGTGATCATTATCGACGGAGGCATGAACCCCGAGGCTCCTGAGAACGGAACGATTGGTCCTTGGCTCAATCGTTTGGCTCATCAAGAGAGCGCGATATTCGCTTGTTCGGAAACTGGTCAGGATCTCGTTCTTGTTGACTCCAACCGACTAGAACTCTCTATTCCGAAAGCAGCCTAGGGTGACAGCAGCCTAGGGTGACAGCAGCCTAGGGTGACAGCAGCCTGAGTGCCTCGAGTTTTGCGCGGTGCAGTCAGCGACCAAGATTTTGTGGCTCGGTTTCAGCTTTCCTTCGGGCCACACGTTCCGCTTGCAATGCTGCTTCATCTTCGAGGATCTTTGCAGATACCAGCCACAGCACACCACCGCCGTCGAAATAGCGCATGAAAAGCCCAGACTCTCCCTCGGACAAGTCCAAAGAATTGGAGCCGAACAGGGGAGGATTGGCGTAGTCATCTCCGGTTTGAAAATCGAACCTGAGCATCACGTTTTGCTGCTTTCCAATTCTTCCGATGACTTTGCTGGGTCGCGTTGGTATGCCCCATTCTCGCTGCAGACCGGACTTTAATACCAGTTCGCCTCGGAAATCCCTTGGCTGACCTTTGGCGAGTTCCAAGAGCTCGGCGGTCTGCTGCTTGGTCAATGCACTTCCCTGAGCAAGGATTTCCCACCTAGCAGCCTCCTCCTCAGTCAAATCGGAACCCTCGAGATTTAGAGCCTGATATTCAAACAGAATCGATGGTCTGTCCTCCTCGTTCAGGTCATCAAGCAACTTCTGCACTTCTAGGTGCCCCTCCTTCGTGTGGCGGACCACCAACGATAAAGTTGCGGTATAAGGCATTACGGCGTTCGGAGAACACATCGTCGTAATAATTTCAACCAGCTCAGCAAGGGCTTTTTTTGATTCCGCCGAGGTATCACCCCGCTCGTGGCTGATCCTCTGGGGACCCATCATGGTTGACGCAGCTACCAGATCGCCAACGGGATAAACTTTCACTATCAATACTTGCTGCGCGGCATCTTCACCCTGGCAAGGTTGGATCCATAAAAGGGAAACCCACAGACAAATCAACGTGCGAATCATTGTTGCCTCCTGATCGAATAGACGTTTTGGTTCACATCCCATTTTCCGTTCTCAAAACCGGTTCAAATTACAGTTTCGAACGATAACTGCAAAAGCGTCAACAGCGAATCGGTTGGTTTACCCTGTGCTAGCAATTCAAGGAGACGCAAAACGGAAGTGCGAACCCTACTTAGACCGTCGAACTTGCGTCGGGATTGGAATTGGTGGCTAACTGTCATTTGTAGCAGCGAGTGCACTTCCCTGCAGTGAAGTAGTTCCTATCTCGGAGTCCCAGAACTTTCTTGCAAGGCGTCTGCTAACACTTTGTCAGCAATGCGTATAAGATAGGAACCTGTTTGGACTATCTCTTGGATGGATTTTGTTTTTGCATGCGACTTACTAACTGGCAACTAGTTCGGCATCTTTCGCAGCTTTCTTTGCTCAATCGAATTGCCTTTACCATGCTCTTCATGGTGCCGCTCATCTGCGGACTGATGCGTCCGGTGCAGAATTCAGCGACCCGCTATAACGATGTTTTGGAAGGCACTCGTGAGCGCATGGTGCAAATAGAGCTGATGCCCGAAAGCGTGCAGCAAATTGTGGCCTTGGTAAAGGATCAACTAAACCTTGGGCCGCAGCCGAACCAGCCTACGTATGTCAACTTGGATGAAGTCCAGGTGCAATCACTCGATCCAGTTCGCGCATTTCTCGTGAAGCGGTTTCCTTGGGCCGTTGATGTACCGAGACTTCCCAGACCTTGGGGATTCGCATTCTTGGCGGCTTTGCTGATTCTGATCGGCGATACCATCGTCCAAAGTCGCTGTCCACAAATCGTTCGAAAGAATGGCATCGAAGAACATGTCCAAGCCCAAGGCGAACGATTCAACAAGAGTCCGTCGGTCGCTTTGCTGCGTGAAGCACGAAAAAGACTTGCGGGAGTCTGCAAAAGCGATACAGATTCGGAAGCTGATAAAAAGTCAAAGTCTCCCGATACTGCATTATTCGATGCAACGGAGCTGAGCGAGCTCTTGGCAGAGGAAAAGGAAATCGACGAAAAGGTTCGTGGAAAGGAAGAGCCAAGTCAGTTTGAGTTGGAGTCATTGCAACTTGTACGCACAAGCATCATCGAGGCAGCGAGTCGAATGGACTACGCGGACCAGGTCAAGACAAGACCAGTCGCGGCTTTCATCAGTTTGATCAGCTATTGCACAGCCGGCATTCTGGTGATTCGCATCCTCTATGAACAGACATTCAATGTCTTAACATCCTCCGGCTGGTCTTAGCTGACGCTCCAGTACTGGCAGCATGGTGTTTTCCCAGACGTTAGTCCCAGACCTAACGTGTAAAGCCCATGAAGAAGCTGAAGATCTGCCGGTCATCGGTATCTGCGTAGTTGAGTGGGTACGCGAAGTCGAAGGCCAGCGGAGCTGGTCCTAGGGCGGGAACGGTAACGCGTAGCCCCAGACCTGGAGCGACCCGGAAACTGTCCTTGTCGAATTCAATGTTCTGCTCGACAGTACCATAGTCGATAAAGGCGACGCCTCGAAGCATGTCATCCGCTGTAAGCGGGAAGACATACTCCAGAGATCCCAAGGCTAAGAATTCACCACCGACTTGGATATCTCCTTCGACCGGTCCTGCACCACGGAAGCTGAATCCGCGCATCGTACTGTAACCACCCGCGAAGAAGTTCTCAAAAATAGGCGTTTGCGAACCACTGAATCCTAGCCGCCATGTACTTGCCAATACGTGACGTCCCGTTCCGTCGGCGCGCTCGCGAAGGTTGAAGTAGCGTGAATAGCTCACGCGACCACGCTGATAATCGTACTCTCCAAATACTTGATCAAAGATAAGCTCCAGTAAAGCACCCTCAGTCGACATGAACGGACTGTCACGAGTATCCTTCGCAACGCGGAATCTGGCTGTGTAAAGGTCGTTGCTCCCAAGAGCCGAGTCCAAATCGTTTACACCAGACAGTCTTGGATCAAAGAGTTTGACGTCTTCCATTCGTAGTTCAACACTTGCCGCCAAATCCTTTGTAACTTCGTAACCAAGTGCCACTCGTCCGCCCAGGCGTTGCTCGGTCCAGTCGCGAAATTGTCTTGTGTAGTAGAATCCGCCAACGGACAAGCTATAGGGCAAGTAACCGAAGAGATTTCGTTCGGTCCACGATACGGTATATCGTTCGACGCGATTACCCGGCATAAGCTCTAGCCGGAAATTCTGTCCGCCACCCCGGAAAGCCCGACCGCTGCGGAAGTCATCCCAGCTTCGTGGAAAACGACGAATGTTGAAGTTTCGCTCGTCGATGATCAATTGACCGGCAACACCCAAATCACTGTTGACCGAACCCCCAAGAATGATTCGACCGGTTCGGGCTTCCTGTACAAATACATCGAGTGGGGCTACGCGCTCTCGTGGCTGATAGCCGGTCTGCTCGGGTGCGGTAATGCCGACATCTGGAGAAATGAATGGGGAAGCACCCGGAGCGATTGCTGAACCCGTTGAACCTGGCTGCGCAGTAGCGCCTGGAGCGATCGATGAATTGTAATCACTAGGACTTCCGACCCCATCAGCAGCACCATAGCCGTACGCAGGTGGCTTGGGTTGGGTAAGGACATCACCTTGAGCCGAGGCAGCGGGCGGTGGTTGAAGTGGAAGAGGCTGAACGGACTCGCGCGTTTGATTTACAGTAGAATCTGCAGTTGTTTTTGGAAAACCAGGAAGTTGTGTGGCCCCCGGGCTTAGTCCTGGATTCTCGTAACGATTGCCGCCCTCCTGAGGCGACTGTCCTCGGATGGTGGCTCGAACGGCTTGTTTGCTTGGACCCCGTCTGATCTCATGAGGCTTCTTGATGACCGAATCTTCAATGGAATCTTCATCGATAGCTTTCTTCGTTTCTGCGCCCACACCCTCCGCATCATCCTCCGCGCCGGCGGCTGGCTTGAGGCTTGTCGCAGCCGTCAAACTCGGCCATCGCTTTGACGACTGCAAGGTTTGACAACCTGATAGCACGAAGGTGGCGACGATTACCAAGCAAGGAATTGCAGCCCGTAGGCTCTGCTCCGCTTGCTTTTGGATTCGTCTTTTTCTCAAACTCTGCATTACGCTTCCTTGCTAACTCTTAGCGTCTCCATCGACCGCAGCATAACTTGAATTGTCTTGTTCGTTGCGCCGCGGGCGCAGATGGCTCGTTGATCCGGGTCGGGTAAAGACCTAGAATCCTTGGGGTCGATCAGGCGATCGCACCTCAATTCGTGGTGGCTCACCAAGCGTTGGATTGACCTCAAAGATTTGAGACGCCTTGAGACGTCGCTCTGAGTTTTCCATTTCTTGCAAATCGATGTATTCGCCTTCACGTATTCCGAGAAGGTTTAAGACAACATTGTGTTGCGTGTGGCTTGAATCGCCTGCAATGTGAACATTGATTTGACCGGCTCGATAGCGATCGCCTTCTGTGATGCGATAAACGATGTCGAGTTGGCCCGGCTCTTCCAAGAAACGTGGCTCGGGCACGATATCTACGAACACGAATCCCTCGCGCCCATAAAACTCATTTCGCAGCGTACGCTGATCCTTGTGCATTTCGCCAAGATGGAAGAATTCGCCCGACTTCATTTCTAATGCAGGCATCAAAACATCGGTCGGAAAAAATTTGTTGCCAACAACCGATACGTTGCGGACTTTGAAGCGAGGCCCTTCGGCAATTACAAAAGTCAAATCAAGAAAGTCACCGTCGTCGTAGTACTTGATCTGGAAGTCAACGCGAGCTGTAAAATAACCTAAAGATCGATAGTAGCCAGTTAGTCGATTTTTGTCCTCTTCGATCTTATTCTTGTCTGCCACATTCATGATGTAAGACGTTACACCATAGTTGGCATCTTTGGACTTGATTTTGGTTGCTAACAGGGCGCTTGAGAACTGTTCATTACCCACGAAGTTAATGTGCCAGATTCTCTCTAGAGGCCCTTCGGAAATATCGAAGTACAAGCGACGATCACCAGCTTTATTGCCCTCTTTGACAACGATTGCTACTTGATTGAAGCCATTTTCCATGTAGAGGTCGATCAACCGCTGACGAGCCATGTCCGTCGAAAAGGCATTGGCTGGATCTCCTACTTTGATGCCACAATGCTTCTCAAGCATGCTGTCGTTGATGCCGCGATTACCCTGGAAGATCACCTCCGTCACAGTCGGTTGTTCTACAACTTCCAGTCGAATGAAGATTCCATCGTTGTTTTCTGCTAAGGAAGGCGTGATTTTGCGAAATAGGTCGGTACGGTAAAGCTCATGGATGTCAGCTTGAAGTCGTTTTTCATCGTAGTTTCGATCCGGCCGCGTTTGCATGTGCGAAAGTATCTTGTGACGGCTGATGGATTGGTTGCCAATGATCTGAATCCCTTTCACCAACTTTCCACCTCGACGCAAACCGCTCGTCCGCGGTCCGCCTTCTTCCCAGACTCGGTCGCGGAATTTGGGCTCCACAAATGCAGGTGTTCCGCCTTGTCCACCGCCGCCGCCGGCCCCCATTCCGCCTTGAGCATTGGCGTTGTTACTAGCCAGACAGAATAGGACCAGCACAAGACAGCTTACCGACAGCACCGAAATGAGTCGCAAACGAATGAAATGGGGCATTTGTTGGCCTTGCTCGTAAAACCATGAATGCGCAGCATCCTCGACGGGAAGTGCAAGTAGTGGGTAATTAGCGGATAACCCAGCGTGGAAACAAGGCGAATCAGTCCGGCCAAATACGCAATGCCTGCATTAGAAGCCACTGCAACCTTTTCCTTGCCAACTGATCAATTGTTCCGTATTTGCAACGTGAAGTTGCACAAAAGCATCGCCTCAAAGTGGCCCGGAATGCCGCCTGAAAATTTCAGCTGAACATAACTCCGCCTCAAACAGCAAAGACTCGCTGTTTCACAGGCAAGGCAGAAGAAGCGGCTACGGAATTCGGAAACTACCCAGCAATGCGAGGTTATAGGCAAGCCCTGGCGCGCCGCTTGCTCATTCAATGTCTAGTTCGGCAGACTCGACAAAATTTCCTACGCTTGCTGCCCCAGCAAGCTCTAGAGCAAAGTCGATTTGCCTGTTTCTTCCTGTCTTGGAGTCTAGACTTGCACGCGCTTCAGTGGATCGAAATCACCGCCAACTTCGCGCGCCATAGTGAGGCCTGCCTACTATCGCGCCAGCCAATGCGCAAGGAATCGGCGCATTCTTACTGGCTGAATTGCCGCTATCGTCATGACGTATGGAACGATCAACTTCAGCAACATCGTATTACGATTCAAAAACGGGATGAAGCAAGACGCAGCCAAAGCTGGTATGAGATTCTCCCGACCCTCCAGGAAATCCTGCTTTCGGAACCCTTGACTCGCTGCTTGACTCATCATGCCTTGGTGATGGAGGAACACGAAGTCGACCAAGATTTCGGAGCATTGGCACAAAGTACATTGGTGACGCACACAGAAGCACGCCAACGTTGCCTGCACTTGATCGTTTTTGGAACCGGACTGTCGACCGAGTATGCTTTGCGACTGAACCGGCTACGAAAATCATGCGAAAACTTCACGGATCAAATCCTGGCAGTTATGCGAGCCATTAACCCCCTTGAGGAAATAAGTTTTAACAACGCTCGCACCCAGCAAATTCGACGGCAGCTCCACCAAGACGGAATTCAAGATGCCTTCGTACAGCTTCATTGCGCGAGTGCTGTGAACTGCTTCTTGCGAAAAACCGCGTTGGACATTGACTATCGCGAAGCACACCCGAAGCAAAGCTCACGTATCGCAGAGACTGTCATTGGCCTTTTTCCTAGGGAGCTCTTTGATGGATATGGGATTCCCAGATCGATCCAATCCAGTCGACTACTGCAGATGAATCTCAATTCTGAGCTCTCCGATCAAGCTCCCTTGCCCTGCAATTGGCAGCAGGCTACCAACTCGGCCTCAAAACTTTTTTCACCCTTGGATTTACTGGCAAGCGAAGGGCAACGACCTGTACGCGACCTTCAGGCCAAACGGTGGTAGTAGCGAAGCAACAAGCGTATCGAACGCAAAACCGAAGAGATCTAAGCCGTCTTGCGTACCCATGAATACCGCTCGTGTGGATTAATTCAGATCCACAACCTACCCAAACACTCTCTTAGCCCGCTTGATGCATTTTTCTTTCCTGATCGCACGCCTTAGTTCGATGAACCTAATGCTGAATGAAAGCCGCTGGTTATCAGCCCTTCGAGAGGCCGCAAGCTTCAGAAATTGCTATTAGCGATTAGTTGGGTTCTGCCAGTGTTGCAATTGGAACCGTTGCCGGGCACGGATGTTGGCACAGGTTGTTTTGGTTCGCTGGCGTGTTGAATTTTCGACTGCCGAAGGATCAAAAATCCCCCAACTCCTGAAGGAAACATCGTGTCGCGGAAAAGCTCCTCTCATCTTAAAATCCACACCGAAGAGTCCTCGCTGCAACAGACTTCGGTCTCGCAAGCCTCCATCGACATTCAGGATATGATGGGGACATTCTCCAATGCGACGGGTTGGCTGCCTCGTCCGCTCCAAGGCACACCGCACCAGCGACAATTGTCCGAAGAAGGCGTGGTTCTACCGCTTCCAAAGTCGACTGAAAATGCTTGCTGATCTACTAATGCGGTTCCTGTATTATCTGTTCCTACGTAGAGGTTGATTTCTGGAGCAGTGATCTCACCTGTTACAGGAAAGGTAAAAAGAGCCTCATCAAAGTCATCACTAACGATGGTAATGCTTGTGTTGAAAGTTCCTGCGCTTGTGCCAGAAAGTGTTACAATAAAAGTTTCCGTCGCTCCAACTGCCACTGATGAGTTTGAACCAGAGACACTGAAATCAGTGTCAGCTGCATAGATGTTTGAAATCCGCCGTGTCGGATTCGCCAGTCCTCGTGCAAGCCGGTGACCTCGCC
>JBCCEO010000095.1:0-15727 GCA_039030255.1 Planctomycetota bacterium
CTTGATCAAGCCTTTGAAAGAGCCCATACGATCCGCTGCGCCTGCATAGCGAGAATTCTCGCGTAATAGGGTCCAGACCACTACCGCAAGCAGACAAATACCAGTAATCGCTGCCGACGCCCGCCACCAGTTCGTAGTTAGTTCCTTGCTTGTAAACCGCAAATCTCGTCTCCCATCAGCTCAGCATTTCGGTGGTGTATTGGCTAGGCCAGATACGAGAGTATCCGGGGCGCATGTTTACACTCAATTCTCTGGGAAACGAAGGCAGCTGCCCCCGTCGCGTATGGAACACCAAAGGGTCAGATACAACGCCAACCAACATGAGTTCTTGAAATGCCTGCCCTAGATCCAAAACTTCAGCAACGTCAACCTGGTGACTTGAAAGTACATCAGGGGTGATGGCCGGAAGGATTATTAGCTTGCGCACCAGCACCACTTTGCTGGTAATACTCGGGCAACCCAAGCAGATAGAAACTCAGCCAAGTGCGAAGAACCCTTTCCGGGCCTGATAGCCCGACTCTGCTGCGAAGGAGGGAGAGTAAGTTAGTAACCCTGTGGGTTGGGCAACGCCAAGTAAAAAACTGTAGACCAGAAGGCCAAGATGTCGCATTAGCACGTGATTGATGCTATCGCGGTTGATCGTCGGTCCAATCCCAACTCATTGATGCCGCGTGGGGATCGCAAGGTTCAGCGCTTCCGATCTGATCGAAGTCGATGCCAAGTTGTTTCAGTACCGAGTTTGCAAAACAGAGACCTTGTGAAATCGCCCCCTCGATCAAGCCGCCGTTCTCGTTGGCTGTTTCGGACACGATGAACTGCACACGTCCCCGCCATGGGGCTGCCAGCGGAACCTGAAGTCCATACACTGGATGGTGGTTGTAGCTAACCAGATCTGAATCGGTGGCCGTGAATTCTTCCACGCTCCAGTCGAAAACCTGACAGTTGGTCGGCTGGCCCGCTGTTGGCCCCAGTAGATCAACGAGTTGCTCCAAGCATCGCGTTTTTAGTTCCTCCTCTGTCAAGCCGCCTCGCGTTTCGCTGTTGAGTCCGATGAATCCAAGCAAAGCGTGAGGGCTTCCCGACTCAGGTGTCGCTTCATGGACTTCTGCTAACGGACCTTTGGCACTCAGGATATCGCCTGAGAGACCTTGTTCTCTCCAGGTAGGGCTTTCGTACACGGCGAGAAACTTCGCATGCCCCGCCATCCATGTGGGAGTCATCTTTAGCAGCTCAAGCGAATCGTGACGAATTGGTGGAACGAACTCCAGTGCAGCAGAGAGACGTAAAGGCGTCGCGATTGCGATGCTGTCTGCTTCGACTGCAAGCACCCCGCCTGTGCTGACTCCGCTTACGTGGATTCCGTTGGGAGTACTTTCTAATTTGCGAACAGCGGAGTCAAAACGAATTGAGTCCTTTGGAATCGCCGCAGCCAGGGATTCCACAAGCCGACCGACGCCACCGCAAACCCGGAATGATCCCATCATCGGCTTGAGAACAGCGTTGTGGACAACCTCGCCCGTGCGGGACTGATGCAGCAAAGCACCATCGCACGACTGCGGAAAGGTCCCGATTCCGAAATGCTCCAGCAACCGATGCACGCATGGCTGTCCATTCCAAATCCACGATGGCCCCATATCGAACGATCCGCCGTCGACCGGAATGCTCAGGACGCGTCCACCAGGTCGCGATCGAGCTTCGAGTAAGGTCGCCGTCAGGCCATGGCGATGAAGTTGCCATGCGGAACTGAGTCCGCTTAATCCACCGCCGATGATTACGATTCTGGGTTTCATACCATTCGTCCTGATGCAGTGCTCCGATCGCTCAAGAATCAAGAATTTGGGTACCGTGCGTCAATGCGGCTCCGGCACGTAGAGCCCCCGCGATCAAAGTCGTTTCGGCCAGCTCTTCCTGAGTGGCTCCGGCTTTGAGAGCCGCTTTCCGATGTATTTCAAGGCAGTAGGAGCACTGAGTGGTGAGGGCGACGCCCAACGCGATCAGTTCCTTGTATTTTGTTGGGATCGCACCATCGGCCATCGCAGCTTCGTTGAACGCCTGAAACTTCTTCCAGCTTTCGTTGGCAGCCTGATCGAGTTTTCCAAGCTTCTTGAGGTTATCCATCGTTTGCATTTCTGTACTCCGCACAATAAAGGGGTGATGTGACTTGTGTCGTCGGTAGTCCGGCTGTACCAGCCGGAGCATTTCATGTTCCTGGCTCGGAAGAGACGAGCTTTTCTTCGTCTTCTGGGAATCAGTTGCGTCCTGCCATAACGCCGCCGTCGACATCCCAGATTGCACCGGTGACCCAGCTGGATTGGCTTGACAGCAGCGTGCCGATGATGGATGCCACATCCGTTGTCCGCCCCACTCGACCGATCGGATGAAAGTCGTTGAATCCCTGCAAAGTCTCTTCCACTTTGTCCGGATCAATGAATGTCTCGTAGATTGGAGTCACCACGACCGCTGGGGCAACCGCGTTGACGCGAATGTTGCTCTCGGCCAATTCCATCGCAAGGTTCTGAGTCAAAGAATGAAGACCGGCTTTGGCCATCGAGTAGGATGAAGATGGGGTCGCTTTGATCGCCTGTTTCGCCCACATCGAACCGATGTTGACGATCGATCCGCCACCGTGCTCTTGCATGTTCTTCGCGACCGCTTGGGTAATGAAGAACGTGCTACGATTCAACCCGATCTGCATGTCATAGTCGGCTTTTGTGTGGTCGATGAAAGGAGTCGGTTTGAAGTAGCCCGCCGAATTCACGAGGTACTTCAGGTGACGCGTTTCGGTAGATAGCTTCTCGATGAAGGCGTCGACGGTTGACTCGTCGTAAAGGTCGACGGAATCGGTTTCCACATTTCCAAGCGACGAAAGCTCATCTTTGGCCTTCTTGAGTTTTTCTTCGTTGCGAGCGACAAGCATCACATCTGATCCGAGCTTGAGAATCTCCTTCGCGGACTCGAGTCCCATCCCAGTTGATCCACCAACGACGACACCAATTGAATTTGCCATTTCTGTTTCCTCTCTGTAGCCTACCTTCTCGCAGGTAGGTTTCGGATTCAAAAAAATTACTTCGCCAGCAGTTGGATCAGCCGCGAAGCGATATCGGACAGTTGTTTATGACCACCGTCGCAGCGTGCGACTAGCAAGCCGCCTTCCAAAGTCGCAAGGACCATCCATGCCGTCACTTTGGTCGACACGTTCGGTTGCAACGATCCATCCTCTCCGCCGCGGGCCAGCATCGATTCGACAGCCATTGTGTTGGAGCTTAGAAAAGCTCGAACTTTGGCCGCACCGGAATCGTTCAAACTGAGCAATTCCGCCATCAGCATTCCACAAAGACAACCTTTGTCGTTCCCCGACGAACTGAGTGTTTGGACAAACAGGTCGCAATATCGCTTCAGCATGGTCTTGCCACTAGCACGGCTCGCGAGGATTTCGTCCAACAACTCGCCAAACTGCTGCAGATACCTGCCGAGCAGAGCGTCCACCATTTCGGTTTTGCTGGCGAAATGATGATGCACGCTTGCCTTGCGGATACCCACCGAATCGCTCAAATCCCTAAAGCTCATTGCATTCAGACCCCGTCGCTGGATCAGCTCCTGGGCCACATCAAGCAGTTTCTCTCGAGTGTTCTGAGTAGGCATCGTGTGAATCGGTAAGCAGCACTGACGATCAATAACACCCAAGTACGTTACCTACCTTTCGGTAGGTAGTCAAGTCGTTTTCAGCCAGCCTCGTAGTTATCAGCACGAATAGGATGAAAGTCCATGCGAACTGTGAATCTGGCTCGTCCAGCCTTTTCAATACCTGAGTCATACACGCAAGTCTCAGACCCAGATGACGGGCCAATTTTGCCCTCGTCATTGTTTCATTGAAATCGAGCAGCGACTGATAGTGTCGGGCCAAACACTCGCCGCTTCATCAACGCTCGACAACTCCGCCTCCATCCCATCGCCCCTCAGCAGTCGGCGGCAACAACGGCCTCGTCGACCTGGTTCCGCTCAGAGACTTTCCCGGCTATACGCCCTCCAGCACCTACACTTAGCTCTCTTAAGGCTCTTCGCTGTGCCTGCCTGGAGGAAAAAACCGAGTCTTCCCAGCTGCCCCTTTAAGTACAAAGCGATTCATCGTATCACCTATCATTTGCGAATTCGTAGTCTCAGAGCGGCCCATGCGGTCACTTGCCCAAAAAACTCTCCAGCATCCATATTGTTTTCTCATGGACTTGAATTCTGGCGATCATCAAGTCTTCACTTTCGGAATCTCCAAATTCAGCTGCCGCATCTCGCGCCGTGCGGAGGTCGCTCACGAGCTTTTTGTTTGCAATGACGAGATGCCGGACCATCTCCTCGGCATCTGAATCCTCGGCAATCTCTTCGATGTCCGCCAATGACGCAAGGTTGGCCAAACCTCCAGGAGCAAGCGAGCCAATCGCCCGCAAGCGTTCGGCGACTTCATCCACCGCCTTGAATAGCTCCGTATACTGCTCTTCAAATGCAGTGTGAAGCGAAAAGAATGACGGCCCTCGAACGTTCCAGTGGCAGACGTGGGTCTGACCAATGACTGCGTATTTGTCCGCGACAACCAATCTTAGGGCTTCAATGATCTTTTGTGGCATGTTAATTGTTCCTGTCGAATTTAGAGGAGTGAAGATTTCGCATGACTTCGCTGGCGATGCCGCTAGTGATAAAAGACCAAAGCAAATTGCACGGTCGCGACCCATTAGATCATTATTTTCATATCTACCGACGTACTCCTGTTAGTTGAGGCCGATAATCAAAGATTGGTCCAACCGCCGTCGATGCTAATTTCTTCGCCTCTCATGTAACGCGAGCTTTCGGACGCGAGGAAGACGACCGCGTCTACGGTTTCGTCTGTCGTTCCAAACCGCTTGTGGGGGACCATCGACGCAATTTGTTGTTTAACCGCGTCGAGCTCACCACCTGAGATTCCATATTTGGAGTGTATAGGCATTTCAAAGGGGCCTCGTGCGATGCTGTTGACGCGAATGTCTTTGCTCATCAGTTCGGCGGATAAAGTTCTAGCCAACGAACGTAGGCCGGCCTTCGACGCTGAGTATGCTGCGTAGCCCGGAACGCCAAGCTGGTTGGGGCACGATGTTGCAAGCATGACGGCCCCCTTGATTGATCTATGGAACCAGGCCGTCAATCATCAGCATCGGTCCTGTCTGGTTCACCATGAGCTGTGTTTGAATTAAAGCGACTCAAGAATGCTTGCAAGTTCAAGCTGATTCAAGCTCGCGACGAAGGCCGCCCAACGTCCTGCGTTATACTACCGACAGCGAACAAGATTCCCAATAGGGATCGTAATCCTAGGCGATCTTGGCTTCCACATTGAACTCATTCGAAAAAAATGCACATGCTTTATCGATTTGTGTTTCTTACAGCAGTTGCTTTTGCGACACCGACTGTCGCCCAGTCGCCTCCGTTGGCGCCAGACGGATATCGATGGGAGCGCATTGAAGCATTATCCGACGAATTCGATGCAGCGGAGCTCGATCGAACCAAATGGAATGACCACAATCCGAATTGGATCGGTCGCGTGCCAGGTAAATTCATGCACTCATCGGTGAGTCTCAAAGATGGCAACCTTCAAATACAGTGCAAGCCGCTTGTTCCTGCTGATGGCAAATTCACGATTGCCAGTGGCACGATTCAGGCGAAACAGAAAGCCCTTTACGGCTATTATGAATGTCGTATGAAGGCTTCACAGCTTTCGGCGTCGTCGAATTTTTGGTTTGTCAGCGACCAGATCGATTTACCAGGCGGCACAATGAAACAGGAATTGATTGTTCAATTCACGATCGGAAAATCCAAGCAGCACCGCGACTACATGAAATCAAATGCGATGGTCTCGTTCAAGAAACGTGGAGCTGGCGCGAAGCCTGAGAAGGCAAAGGTGACTGACAGAGTTAAATTAAGCTCATCGGTTTCCGAAAGCTTCCACACCTATGGCTGCTGGTGGATCGATGCAAACACGCTGAAGTTTTACATCGATGGAAATTATGCCTACACGCTTCACCCATCAACACAATTTGACGACAAGACGTTTCGACACCCACTTTCAATGACACTTGTTTGCGAGACATTCGATTGGCAACCAATACCAACCACCGACGAATTGACGGACAAGTCAAAGAACACGACGTTGTTTGACTATGTGCGCTCGTACAAGCTCGCTAAGGTTGCAGACTGAGCTGCCGTGGAGCCTAGAGACAATTGAAACACTACATGTACTCAGAACAAGAACGATGCTGGTTCGCCTGGATCTTCGTCCTTGTTCTAGTAATCTGCTCCATTACCTACGGCTTTTGGGCCAAGGAAATCATCGCAAACGGTAGGCAGCAAGCCGGCGGTACAGTCTGGCTCTGTACGATCATTCCAACGGTTGGCGCTTGTGGCTTTTTTATCTGGGCTTCTTGGAACTATTTTGTGCGCCAAGATGAATTTGGACTGCACGTTGGTTTCACCGGCTGGAGCACTCGTTTCGAATATTCGGAAATCACCAAAGTAAAGCAAGTCGAAATCAGCTGGGTCCGATGGGGTGGCTTTGGTTGGCGCTGGCGCCCAGGCGGCGTCGCATACATTCTTCGCAACGGCCCAGGGCTCGAACTGCACATAACCGGCTCCAAGCGAAGTTACACTTTCAATTGCAAAGATTGCCCACGTTTACTTGCCGCACTCCAAAAGGCCGACGTGGAGATCAATCTTCCTGACGAGTCTCCCTAGGGCCAAACAAGTTCTCGACGCATCGAAAAAGCCCACTGCATCTTCATACAGTAGGCTTTTTGATTTTGGAAACTTAATCTTTGGCTGTCGGGAGCTAACTCTATTTGTCTTCCTCAGCTAGGCCCATGCCGCTTCGGTCTGGGTAGGCCGGTCGCTTGGGCGGCTTAGGATACTTCTTGATTTCTTGAAGCATCGTTTTGATCGCTACATCCAACTGAGGATCGGCGCCGCCTTGCATTTTGGCTGGGTCTTCGATCACGTCGATATCTGGATCGACACCGTGGCCTTCAATTCCCCAAGTTCCGTCGGTCTCATAATAGGCAAAGGATGGAACGGTCACGCTAGAGCCATCCACCATGCTGGGGCCACCCTGAATTCCAACCAAACCTCCCCAAGTTCGGCGTCCGATCAGTTTGCCGAGCTTCATTTGCTTGAACAGCCCTGGAAACATATCGCCACCACTTCCCGCCAAACCATTAACGAGCATACATTTTGGCCCCTGATGAGAATCCGGCGGCCAAATCCAGTCTGCTCCGTCTCGCACAGCCCAATAATTGGTGGCGGGACGATTGAGCAATTCGATAAATCGAGTTGGAATTTGCCCACCGCCATTCCAGCGGTCGTCGATAATCAACGCGGCTTTTTCATGCTGCGAAGTAAACTGACGGAACAAGTCATTCTGTCCGTTGATGCCTGTATTGGTGACATAGATGTAGCCCACCTTGCCCTTTGATCGACGCTCTACTTCAGCCCTCGTCGCCTCAATACCCGACCAGAAGCGAAGCATGTAGTCGCTGGAAAGCGGCTTCACTACGACTTGCCTCGAATCTTTCTTACCGCTCTGAACCGTCAACGTGATCGCTCGCCCGCTCAGGCCGAGAAAATACTTGTATGGGTTCACGCCCTTCTCAAGTTGCACACCGTTAACGGCCAACAGTGCGTCTCCAACTTGGACACCAGCGGCTGCTAGAGGATTGCGAGCATCCGTGTCCCAGATTCCTCCTTGCCACAGTTTTGCGAAGCGGACTCTTCCACCGGCTAATTCAAACTGGCAGCCAAGAAGCCCCGTTTGCTCCCTCGGCCCACGCTCCACGTCACCTTCGCGATAGTAAGCGTGCCCGACATTGATTTCCGAAATCATTTCGCGAATCACAAAACTCAGATCCTGGCGGCTGACGCAGTCGTCCAGCAGGGGTTCGTAGCTGTCACGCACCGCTTCCCAATCCACGCCGTGCATGGTCGGGTCATAGAAGAAGTCACGCTCCAAGCGCCAAGCTTCATGAAAAATTTGCTTCCATTCTGCGCGGCGATCGATTTCCATCCGCATTCCATCCGTGCTGACGGATTCGCCAAGTTTCTGCCCTGGTGCAGCACTAAGAACGTATAGGCTTCCACGAGCGAAGGTCATCAGCTTCTTGCCGTCCGGAGTCAGTTCAAAACCGGCCGCTCCTTCCACGACGGTTTTTTCATCCGCTTTGCCGTTTTCGATCGTAAGCAGTTTGATACTTGGCGGACCTGAAGGTCCTCGTGAAGACAAACGGGTGTACATCAAACCGGCTGCGGAGCACTGCAGATTGACAAAGCTGCCTGAGCTGACCGGTAGTTGAAAACTGCGAGCTTCGATTCCATCAAAATCTATCTCGATTGACTTTGGCTTTTCCTCTTCTGGGTCGGCAACATCCTTCTTTGAATCGCCGTTCGCGGCGCCAGTTTTGTTTTTCTTGCCGTCAGGCTTCTTGCTGTCCTTCTTTTGATTGCCCTTCTTTGCATCGCCCTTTTTCTGGTTACCCTTTGCGTCATCCTTTTTCGAGTCATCCTTCTTGGAGTCATCCTTTTTCTTTTTTGCGTCTTTCTTCCTTTTCTTTTTCGTCGCGTCTTCGTGAGTTGGAGCCGAGGAGTCTTGTGCTTGGTCTTGATCCATACTCAAGGCTGCAATGACACTCGTTTCGGCCTTGGAAGGATCATGATTAGGATTCTCCTGGGAGTCTTTCGCTGGCTTTTGGGCTGGCTTTTGGGTTGCCGGATTCTTGCTGGGAGACTTCCGCGACTTTTTCTTTTGCTTGGCAGCGTTTGGTCCCAACTTCTGCGGATCCTTACTCTTCGCGTCGGAATCCTTCGTCGCACCATCCTTCGAGGTATCCTTTTTCTCTTCTTCCCAGGTCTCTTCGTCACTGGTCGGCAGCAGCGGATTCTTCACATCTTTGCGCAGAGGAACCGCTACCAAAACCTGAGTATTTTCATAAATGAAGGTGGTGCCTGTGTCTTCATATTGCGGACTCGAGAAGTCGCGATTGGAGGTGAAGTACAAGTACTTGCCTTCGCGATCGAAAGCGGGATGCATATCGTTAAAGTAGCCGTTGGTGATCGCATGCGTCTTGCCGGACTCCAAGTTCAGAACTTTGATCTGGTTTCGAGTCGCCGCTTTGGTACCAACCATGTACGCCAGCCAAGCGGAATCATGGGACCAACTAATGCTGCCCGCATCGCCGTGAGCTTCGTCGTCGAATTGAATCGTTTTCTTCGATTCCGCATCAATGACGAACATTGCTCCAGTCTTGTCCGTGAAGTACAGCTTCTTTGAGTTTGGCGACCAGCTAATTCCAGTTCTGTAGCAGCTTCCATTTTTCGTAAGTTGCTTGGCTGGCTGCGAGCCATCGCTGGCAAGCAGCATAAGTTCGTATTCGCCAGTTGCATCGGAGAAGTACGCGATCCACTTGCCGTCGGGGCTCCAAGCCGGATCACGCTCTGCGGCATCGCTTGTCCGTGTTAGGTTACGTGGTGAGCCATTCTTCACAGGAGCAGACCAGATTTCACCGCGTGCTTCGACAGCGACTCGCTTTGCCTGCGGCGACAGGGAGGCACCTTCGATGAATTCCGCTGCATCTACGATTTTGCTTCTTAGCGTGGGACGATCTCCTGGAATAGTGATCTCCACAGAAGTCGACTCTTCCGACTTCAAGTTCAATACGCGGATCTCGGCGCCCAACTGGTAGATGATTTCTCCTTCGCCCTTTTGACCGGGACCAACCGAAGGAAACTTGACATCGAAATCTTCAAAGCTGGTAACCTGAGTATGTTCCTCCTCCTTGAGGTCGTACTTCCAAATGTTTAGTCGGTGTGACTCTCCCGCGTCCGAGAGATAGTAAAGCGTGGAACCATTCCACATCGGGTAGGAATCTGTGCCTTCCCAAGTGGTGACTTGACGCGATGATTTATCTTTGAGATTGAATATCCAGACATCCGATGCCATGCCGCCGCGATAACGTTTCCAAGTGCGTGTGTCGCGACTGTACGGCGTGTAAGCCAGCCAAGTACCATCAGGGCTAATTGCTCCATTGGTGCCAAATGGAACACTTACTTGTGTCGGTAGGGGGGTCTTGTCAGAGATCGTAAACAGCTGCTGCATTCGGCTTAGCTTGGCAAAGCTCGAAGTGCTGAATAGCAGACTGCCTCCAGGCGTATAATCGCAGAGCTGTTCGCCACCAGGATGGTAGGTCTTACGTTCTGCAACACCACCCGCACTGTTGATCTCATAGAGATCACTGTTGCCTTCGTAATTGCCAACGAAGGCAATCTTCGACCCGTCTGGACTGAAACGTGGGGTTTGCTCTTGGCCGGCCGGCGAGGCTAGTGGCGAAGCCAACCCTCCGGCGCGATCAACAATCCAGAGGTCATCGGCATAGCTGAAGACGATTTTGTCCTGGCTAATATCTGGATAACGAATCATTCCCGCTGACGGCTTGGTATCACCCAATGAATAGGCACCAAATGGGAGGGTAATGAAAAAGGCGAGAGCCAACAATCTGATACTGCGAGAGCAGCGAGGAACCGACATTATGAAATCCCTTGTTGTGATTCGAAGTTGATGCTTCAAGTAACATCGAAAGCAAGTGAAATGTCAAGGAGCCCGCGAAAATACGCCACCCGTTTCATTCAAGATATGAGCTTCAGGCTTGTGGTCTATACCGTTTCGAATCTGCCTTGCTTCCGAATTTTCAACCAAGCAGATAAACTTGTTTAGAGCAAAACCTCTAAGACATTCTTACAACTCCGGAAGCGAATCGCAGTATGCAGCGAAAGTGGGTAGGTCATCAGCGTCTGAGCATCCTTCACGTACTTTGGTGCCAGCGTTTTTTGCCCAGTCGTTCGCAACACGTTGCAGATCGGCTGGGCGCCCCCGCCGTGGGCACCTTCTCGTGGGATGAAGAAAGAGAGTGGCTTGAGCTTTTCGATCGTATTATTGCATCAGATAACTGGGATAGCGCAGTCGAGTCGGTGAAGGGCGACGAGCGAATTCATGCTGAATTGATGGCGAGTTTGAGCGAAGCGGAAGAGGCCTTTAAAGAGGCATTTCCAAACTTCGAGTCTGAAATCCAGCTGCGAATTGGGCCCTTGCTGCAAATCTGGGAAGCACAGGGGCCAGGCCTATTGCTACAGCTCAGAGAATTGTTGCGATTTGATCGCCTGGATGAAACGCAAGTATTCTTGCTGCAGCCTGTACTCGGCGGCTTTGGTCGAGCCCATCCCCCAAACGATGCAGTTCAATTCGAAGCGGTGCTTGCCAATGAGGATCCGCGGCTTCCCGAATCGCTGCGCGTGGCTTGGCTATTCGCGCAAGTGGCCCTTGGGAAAATCGTGGGAGCTCAAACAACAACCGTCTCGCTCCGGCTAGCTTGTTTGCCAGCCGTTTTGCAGGCCGGGGAGGAGCTGGGCGTCACGATGTATCGTCCAGAGGTTTTGGAAGCAGCCTGTTCCCACTGGATGCCCGAAAGCTCATTGTCGGGTGATACTATTGAAAAGCTCATGCCGCTGTGGGAAGAAGCTTGCAGTCAAGAACAGGCAGGCACCAGGATGAAAGAGCAAGTCCTTGCACTTGGTATTGACGAACCCTGATGGCTCCACCCCAAAGAGTCAAATCAATATCGCCAGCCTGCAGAAAAGATGATGGCGCTGCCAAGACGTATTTCCTGATCGAGCAACTCGTATTCAATACGCCGATTGAAAGCAAAACCGCTTTCTAGCATCCAGCCACCCCCACCATCTCGCAGCTTCTCAATACCAAGCCGCAAGCGGATGTCGCGCAAAGATAGCTCGTCGCTTACACCGTCAGCGCGCTTGACGGCCCAAGTGTTACCGCCAAGCCCCAATGCTAGGTAGGTCCATCTCTCATTGGCCAAGCCATCTTTGTCCCAACCTCGGTGCCAACGGTACGACCATCGGGAATCCGGGAAGCGAAGGTCTAGTTTCGATTGTCGATTGGGGCGCCATGTTAATCCCAAAGCTGGCAGCACGGGCAAATCAGCTCGACCTAAGTAAACCGCTCCACCGGAGATCGTAAGCCGCTGGGGCAAGAGTTCCCAATTGATTAGGCCTAATGCGAATACCCGAAACGCTTTGTCGCTCGTCGATAGGTCGCTGCGAATCGAAGGACTAAAGATACCCATCGCCGAAAAACGCTTGCTAATCGGCCTTCGATAGAAAAACTGCGTTTCAAAAAGATAGAGCTCATTGGGAATGTCGATTCCAGCGGCCGCGTCGATCCAATCGATCCGAGCCCGCGGGGTCACCGCCAGAATGTTTTCGAAGCTGCCGAGAGGAATGCCACTGCCCACCGATACGTCAATGAACCCGCTGTCGAGCTCGTCGCCGGAAATGTCCGCTGCAGAACCGCTTAAGAGTGATATGCTTTGAAGTGCCTGCCGCTTGAAGCGTCGGAGTGGGGGCTCGGCGCTGCTCGCACTCCAGTCCTGACGTATGACAGCATTGGACTTAGGCGACAGTGTACTAGCTTCATCTTGCGCAAGCCCATGAGTTGTTAAGCCGATCCATGCAGCAAAGAACAGAAGCATTGCTTTCGTGTGCAAGTTCATCCTTCATCCTGCGGCGTGCTTCGGGAGCGTTTCATGGCTATCCGGCCTGGTATGACGTTGCCGAACTCGTCAAGAGTCTCGGCCATTTTGTGGCAGGTTGTTTTGTAATAGATTGGGGCGGAGTCCTGTTGGCATTCGCTACGGCGACTGAAGTGGAAAGTCGCGATGAAGTGCACTACGAAATGCTGGCAATCAATGACGGCGATCTTAAGCTACACAATTGAGGTCCCACGCCGAAATAGCAGTAGAACATTGTTGCGGGCGGGCAAATCGCGCAAAAAGCAATTGTGCGCACGAAAAAATGCCTCGTCAGTAATCATACCGAGAGGCAAGTTGAAATCACCCAATCCGTATCATATAAGTGCACCGCATCAGCCCTAGAGATCCCGCGGCCCCTCCGATAATGGCGGGTCGACGTTACTCGGCTCTGCTTCGAACACATCGCTTGTTTCCAGCTCATTTGTTGTGAGCTCAGCGTTTTGTACTTCCTGCGAAAAACCGTTCGCGCCATAGTGCTGCGCGTACTGGTGTGTGTCCTTTGTCACCACAAAGGTAACGAAGAGGGCCGCCGGAATTAGCAAAGCGATCAAAGTGACCACGATCATTACTGTCCAGTTCATCCTCCGCTCCTTTCGAAAATCTCCCCAGTCTTAAAGGCTCCGAAACAGCAAATTCAGGGCGCGAAGGTCTAAGAGGTTCTCTGCGTCTAATAAGAAGAGCCAGTGAAAAACACTGGCACTATCGAACTGTCCTTGTGAAATATTGAGCAAGCATGCCGCTATTTCTTTTTATCGAACTTAAGCTCTTCCAGCTTCTTGGCCACGTTGGCTCCGTCCTGCCGGGCACTGACCTTGTCGTCGATGTATGCGATCTTCCCATCTTTGCTGACGTAGATCGTGACGCGACTAGAGAATCCACGCGGACTGAGCACACCAAATGCTTTTGCATATTTTTTCTTTGGGTCACTCAGGATGGGATAGTCCAGTTCCAGCGACTCGGCGAAAGACTTGTTTCTTTCGGCCGGATCTACACTGGCAGTAAAGTAGGCGACGTCAAATTCACGGATAGCTTTGCCATTCTCACGGAATGATTTGCACTGAGCCGTTCAGCCACCGGTGAAAGCTTTTGGAAACCAAGCAATCACCACGCCTTTCTTGCCTTTGAAATCTGAGAGTTTGTATGTTTTTCCATCGCTGCCCGTCATTTCGAAATTAGGGGCTGGATCTCCGACGGCAAGCTTCCCGTCGTCGGATTTTTGATTGGCGGCCATAGCCAAGGGGGCGAGTAAGGCTGGCAAGGAAATCGCCAGCAGACAGATCAAGATCTTCATGGAATGCTCCGTGAAAAGAGGTGTAAACAACAGCACACAAGACGTCGCCAAACGATTGCGTGACTTTGGATTGAATATTCTTTGTGGATTCTAAAATGGGTCAGGCAGTTCTTTTCTTCGCTAGGTAGGCTTGCCATTAAGTGAGCGGAGACTCTGCCCGTCTGCGGCTTGGCGTCAACAACCGTTAACAAATTGGGCGGGTTGGTTCTGGGGATGTAGCTCACGTGGCCGAGCGGCGGTTTGGTGCTGAAGGCCTCTTTCCTGGCTCCACGCACTAACGGCCGAATCGGAATGCATCGGGCTCAATCCGAATGGGAATTTTGATGTCTTTTCTCAAATACATGCAGGTTCCGCCTTGCTCTTCGCAAACGTAATACAAGCAGTAGCCTGTGAGTTCGGTTGACTTAGCCTCGACCGGCGTATTGAGTTCAAACTCCAAACGGCGAGTCTCTGTGGACTCTGCCGCTGCCGGTTGCGTAAGTTCATGCAATTGTTTTGCGGCGGTCCAACCTTCCGGCAAGTCTATCCAGATTTGCACTGGCTCAGCTTCATTATTCCAATGGGCCATTTCTTGCGGAGTCCATTGCAAGTGCACACGCACGGCTTGGCCCGCGCGGATGCTTCCCGGAACCACTGTGGCTTCGCATTCAATCCAACTCTCCAGATCTCGATTGATCTTTCCCTGCGGATCAGGCTCCACAGCGGAGTCGCTACTAGCAATCGATTGCCGGCTTGGCTGGGCAATCTCCGCTCCAGATGGTGGGACAACTAACGCAATTGGTTCTTCTCCTCGCTTGGCGATTTCCTCACGAGCCTCTTCAACCCAGTCGTAAAATGGATAAGGCTTGATCAGCCGAGGACCATACTGCTGGATCCGTCTGCGATAGATGTACTGATTCGGATCCAATTGCAAGGCAGTGCCCCAGGCGTCGGTGGCGGCTTGAAAATCCGAAGAACTAGTATCCGCACTTTGGTCATATCGCATCCGCAAAGCGACACCTAGCCCAAATGCAATCTCCGCTTGCTGCCATAGATCGTTGGATAAGCGCTGGGCTTTTTGAAATTCCTCGACTGCCTGAGACAAGTCGGTATCGCGATGCCAAAGCACTCGTTGCTCGGCGAGTTCTTTCCATGCAAGGGCTTCGTCCGAACCGACCGTAGCTTCCGCAAGTGCAGAGAGTTGCTCATCAGTGACCGCCGCAGAGGCCTTCACTGTTTCTGCATTTGGTTTTGATTCCGCAGCTGGCTCGCGACTCATAAACGCTTCAAACTCATTACTTCGCAATGACGAGTCGACAACGACGCCGGCTTCATCGATTGCGACAAAATAGGGCACAGCGCGAGCGTCTAGTCGATTGATAGGATCCTGCACTATCGTCCAGTCATATTGCTTCCACTGGGCGTAGAGCCGGCAACGCTCGGCATGTTGCTCTTGGATCACGCCAAGAACAACAAGTTCACCAGATTCGCGAGCTTGCTTGGTCTGTTCATGCCACACGGGCACCATTCGCCGACAACCGGCTCACCAAGATGCGAAGTGAATGAGCAGGATTTTTTTGCCGCGAAAGTCCGACAACCTAACCGGCTCGCCATTCTGGATGCTGGGCAAGCAAAAATCTTCATGCAGTTGCCCGACGCGTGGCGAATAGCTTTCCGGCTTGGCTTGCGTATCCTGCGCCTGCGTCTTGGCGCTATTGCTCGCGACGAAGAATAGCAGGCAAAGGGCTAGCAACTTGCCGCGAATGGACCGGAATATAAATGGACTCATGCTCATGCAGCC
>JBCCEO010000096.1:0-15697 GCA_039030255.1 Planctomycetota bacterium
GCGTTTGCGCAGTTGTGGCATAAATCTGCTTTTCATTTGGAAATGAGCCGCGAGACGTTTCTCAGCTAAATCTGATCGGCTAATTAAGTATTCGAACGCTTGCCGGTCGGGGACTCTTCGTACTAAACTAGCCGCAGTGCCGCATCGAACAACCTCGAAACGTGGCTAGCGCTTTTGGCTAATTTTGCTTGCAAGCCACAGGCGTGCACGAAGCCAGAATTTAATCCCACCTCAATCGAAACCCATCCCCATGAATGTCGTTTTTTCCAGCCGTCTGTCATTAGCGTGTATCCATTTGTTCCTAGGTTTGAGCCTATTTGCAAAACCAATTGTGGCCCAGGAACGTCCGAATATTCTTTTTGCGATCGCCGATGATTGGTCTTATGGTCATGCCGGCGCCTATGGCTGTGGTTGGGTAAGTACGCCGAATTTCGATCGCGTGGCTCGTGAAGGAATCTTGTTTCGCAACGCGTACACGCCGAACGCCAAGTGCGCGCCATCGCGTGCAACGATTCTTACTGGACGATACTCGTGGCAGTTGGAGGAAGCGGGCAATCACGTTTGTCCCTTTCCCAGCAAGTTTGGAGGTTTTATGGAGCGTCTGGCCGCCGACGGCTACTTTGCAGGTTTCACCGGCAAGGGCTGGGGGCCTGGTACGGCCAATGATGCGAATGGCAAGCCGCGGGCGATTACCGGCAAGCGATACTCGAACTTAAAGCAAACTCCGCCGACCAAGGGGATTTCCAATCTCGACTATTCCGGCAACTTCGCGGAATTTCTTAAGGATTCACCTGAAGGCGAGCCTTGGGTTTTCTGGTACGGGACGCTCGAGCCCCATCGTGGCTATGAGTTCAAATCGGGGGTGAAAGCCGGCAAAAAGCTTGAAGATATTGACCGCGTGCCCGCCTATTGGCCAGACAACGAGACGATTCGACATGATATGCTCGACTACGCAGTTGAGGTTGAACACTACGATATGCACCTCGGAAAGATCCTCGAAAAGCTTGAGGCTGCAGGGCAACTCGACAACACGCTTATCGTTTGCACCTCAGACCATGGCATGCCCTTTCCTCGCGTGAAAGGCCAAGCTTACTTGCACTCCAATCATATTCCGCTGGCGATCCGTTGGCCGAAAGGAATTGAGGGCAAGGAGCGCGTCGTCGAGGACTTTGTGAACTTCACAGACCTAGCGCCAACCTTCTTGGAAGTTGCTGGCGTCGAGGAGCTCGGGCCGATCATGCAGCCCGTTAGTGGTCGTAGTTTGGCTGAGATTTTCGTGTCCTCTGCGTCGGGCCAAGTCATCGCAGAACGCAACCATGTGCTGGTAGGAAAAGAACGCCACGACATTGGTCGACCGAACAACTGGGGCTATCCTATCCGCGGCATCAACAATGGCAAATTCTTGTTGATCCAGAATTTTAAGACTGATCGTTGGCCTTCAGGCCATCCTATGACGGGTTACTTGAACTGTGATGGAAGTCCTACGAAGACCGACATTTTGAATTTGCGTCGGAGTGGCGAAGCCACGAATTGGTGGGAAATGTGCTTTGGCAAACGTGCCGATCTCGAACTTTATAATCTGGAGACCGATCCAGATTGCGTCTCGAATGTCGCGACCGCCCCGCGTTACGGTATGGTCTTGAAGAGTCTTCAGGAACAGTTGGCAAGTGAACTGACCGAACAAGGCGATCCACGGATGGCTGGCAACGGGGATGTGTTTGATAACTACCCCTATGTGGACAAAGGACGCGATAATTTCTACGAACGTTTGATGGCTGGTGAGAAACTTAAAGCCGGTTGGGTTAGTCCGACGGACTTTGAAAAAGAGCCGATCGAGTCACCTTGATCTTGTCTGACCCGATCGGTGGCATGCATCAAACTGTTGGGTCATCAATCTTCAAGTGGAAGCAGTTGGATGCCGTCGACGATAACGTGTCCGTCGGTGCTGGAGTTGCGGATGACGACTTGAGCAGTTTTTCCGAATTGGAATTCGCCAAGTGAGAGAAAAAGCTCGTCAATGGGCGGCTCTTTGGTTTGATCCACGAGGATTGTCTTGGTTCCGCCCGAGTAGGTTACCTCGACGGGCACGTTGGTGGCTCGATTGTTGTTGGGCGGATAGATCAGCCGCAATTCGTATTTGCCGGCACTTGGCAGTTTGGCTTCGAAAGTTGCCGAGGCCTGTCCATCGGCGGCAGCTCCGTCATGGCGGTAGCCAAGCCCAAGGTAAGTCGGGTTGGAAGTGCTGCTGGCCCAAGCACCTTGAAATGTTGCCTTGGTATCGTCGAGAACAATGCCTGGTAGTTTACGAGGGTCTATGCCCTTGGAGTCGACAACTGGATCGAACTCAAGAATTTGACCATCCGCCAGCAATCTTGCACGAAGTTGTTCGTAGCTTACTTCCTGCACTGCTTGTTCGTTGTCGATGGCTTGGCAAGCTGCTGTGGCTGCACTTTGGCCAAGAATCATGAAGACGGGTTCCATACGTATTGAACCGAACGCTATATGCGAACTGGAGACGCACACTGGAACGAGCAGATTCTCACACTCTTGTTGCTTGGGCATCAGACTGCCAAAAGCGATTTGGTAGGGGCTACAGCCGACGCCAATGTCGCCTTCGTTCTGTACATAGCCTTCGGGTGTTATGTAGCGTTGGACGTTGTGCGAATCAATGGTATAGCTACCCATCCCAACCGATTGCGGCGTGGGGCGCCGTTTCAGGAGTTCATTTTCAGTCATCACGAAATGTCCGACCATCCGTCGGGCTTCGCGAATGTAGAGCTGATGAGGCCAGCCGCCGTTGTCGGTAAATTCGTCCTTGGGAAATCCCCATTGCTGCATCTTTGTGCGTATCTCGTCTGGCACCTTGGAGCTATTGGCGAGAAAGTACATTAGGCCTTTTTGATAAGATTCGTGCGCGCTGATAATCTCATTGCGGCGCTGGTACGATGCTTCGGGGTAATCGTAGTTGGCTCCGATATAATCCGTGCTGACCGGTCCATGGTTGTTGGTATCTGTCTTGCGGTTCGGAATTGCATCGAACTTCCGAAATCCTTCCTTCCAGCCGGTTGCTAGTACTCGCGCGAGCAGTTCGTAGCGATTGGGATCGTAATCTGCGGGTTTGGGAAATGGAATCCGATTGTCGGGTGCATTGGTTAAGCACATGCGAAAGCAGTAAGCTTGAACACGGTGGTCGCCCGCATGTTTTTCGCCTGGAGGATCTGTGCTGACAAGGGGCAGGACACCGCTGCTCGGGTCATCAGGAACGACGTAGGGAGAAATACGTACCTTTCCAGGTATTGCATCGAAGTGGTGACCATGGTGGAGAACACCTGTTTGAATACCGTTCCATTGCTCTCCGTAAACGTCTTTTGCTTCGCGACCGACCGTAAAGTCGACCCCGGCTGTGGCGAGTAGATCGCCTTCGTAAGTGGCGTCGATGAACATCTTGGCGTGGTAAATTTTGCCGCTTAAGGTTGTGATGGTTTGGATGCGACCATTTGCAATTTCGACGCCCCCATCGCGATTAAGCCACTCGTCGCGATGCACAGGGATTGCGTATTCTCGAACAAAATCCTCGAAAACTCTCTCTGCAATTCTCGGTTCGAAGACCCACATTGTTCGCTGTTTCCCATCTACGGCTGGCGTACCCTGCCCGCGTCCTCCGAACTCGGCCTGGCGCTGCTGTGTCCAGGTTTCCGGCTTTTGGTATTCCCGCCAAACGCGATGATAGAATTCACGAGATAGACCGCCAATTACCTCCTTGCGACCGGTGTCGGTAAATCCGAGACCTCCGCTGGACAGACCGCCAAGATGCACATCGGGACAGACGATGATTACAGTCTTGCCCATTTTTTTGGCTTGGACGGCTGCGGTAATACCGGCCGAGGATCCGCCGTAGATCAGCAGATCGTAGTTTGTCTTTTCTTGACAGAAAACGGACGCGGGCAGGCTGAGCAGCAGGAGAAGAGCAAAGAACTTGGAGAGCATGATTGGCTGTTTCTCGGGATTGCGGCAAACGGATCGACGTTGGGATGCTGACTGCATAGGGATGCTGGCTGCATAGGGCTGCTTAATGCATAGGGCTTCTGAATGAATCGGGCTGCTTTATTTTAGCTCGAATTACGCGGTCGTTGCGTTACCGCGCTGGAACGTGCAAGTGGTCCGAGGTCTTTCGACCACTACCCCTGGATTTTGTGGAAACGTCTGCGAAAATTGCGTCTCGACCAGAGTCGAAACATTGATTTCGCATTGTCATAACTCAACATTTCTTTCAACGAACGCCGCGTTTGGGCAATCATGCAGATTCTTTCCGTACTTCAAGAGCATTTTAGGCAGGTACTCTCAGGCTGGGTCGAGGATCCAGAAAAGTATGTTCAGATGATTGCTCCAGCGCGTGATTCTCGCAATGGCGACTATCAGGCTAACTTGGCGATGTCGCTGGCAAAATCCCTCGGGCGAAAACCGCAGGAGGTTGCGCAAGAAATCGTTGGCAAGTTGGACATGGCAGACATGTGGTTGCAACCCGAGGTAGCGGGGCCTGGTTTCATTAACTTACGTCTGCAGGATGATTTTCTTGCGAGCAGTTTGCCTCAAGTAGCTTCAGGTGAAAATCTTTCGGTCGACAAATGCGAGAATAGCAAGACGTTTGTGATTGACTATTCTTCGCCCAACGTGGCTAAGCCGATGCATGTTGGGCACATTCGCACGACTGTTATTGGCGATGCGCTGGCTCGAATCCTGCGTTTCCTCGGACATCAAGTGATTTCGGACAATCACTTGGGCGATTGGGGAACTCAATTTGGCATGATCATTTACGGCTACCGGAACTTCCGAGACGACGCGGCTTTCGAGCAGCAGCCTGTCGCGGAGCTGAGTCGAATTTATCGAGCGGTGCAAGCGATTGTTGGCTATCAATCGGCGCTCCCCAAGGTGACTGAAGCGGAGCAGAAAGTTGCTACAGCGCAAAAACAGCTCGATGACCTGGAGGCCAATCCTGATCCGGATGCGAAAGCACAAAAGAAAGCCAGAAAAGCAGCGCTGCGATCGCTGAACAACGCCAAAGAAGACTTGGAAGGCTTGCAAGCGAAAGTGGAGGCAGTGAGCTCAGCGCCAGATCTACTTGAGCTGGCCGAGCAGCATCCGGCGATCGAAAAGAAGTCGCAACTGGAGACAGCCAAGCTGCATTCGGGTGATGAAGAGAATCTGGACCTATGGAAAAAGTTCGTGCCCATTTCGCTCCAGGAAATTGACTCTGCTTATGAGCGACTCGATATTAAGTTTGATCATACTTTCGGTGAGAGTTTCTATCATCCGATGTTGCCTGGAGTGGTCCAAAAGTTAACCGAACAAGGACTCGCACGCGAAGATAACGGTGCGATTTGTGTTTTCTTGGATGAATTCGCTACGCCGATGATCATCCAGAAAAGTGACGGCGCATTTTTGTACTCGACTACCGACCTTGCAACCATCGACTACCGAATGGAGCACTTCAAACCAGATGCAATTCTTTATGTTGTCGATCATCGCCAAGGAGAGCACTTTGAAAAGTTGTTCGCTGCGGCTCGCAAGATCGGTTACGAAGACGTGGAGCTCAATCATGTGAGCTTCGGGACCGTGCTTGGGAAGGATGGCAAGCCTTTCAAGACGAGAAGTGGTACGGTGATGGGATTGGACTTGTTGCTTGATGAGGCGGTGCAGGCGGCCTACTCGGTTGTCTGTGATCCTGAGCGTTTGGCAAACAGTGGGCTTCAAGATCTGACCGAGGAAGAAAAACTGCATATCGCCAACACAGTGGGGCTCGGTGCGATTAAGTATTCCGACTTGTCGCACAACCGCGTCAATGACTACAAGTTTGACATTGGCGAAATGGTGCAATTGACTGGCGATACAGGTACTTACATTCAGTACATGTACGCTCGGACGCAAAGTATTATTGCCAAGTCGGGCGTGGACGTGAACTGTAAAATTGTGGCGGATTTTCCGGTGCAGTTGGCAGAGCCAGCGGAGCGAGCGTTGGTGCTGCAGCTTTTGCAGTTTGAGGATGCTTTAAATCAGTCTGTCGAATCCTACTACCCGAATGTGCTCACAGCATATCTGTACGGATTGGCAAAGCAGTTCGCATCCTTTTTCATCGAATGCCGCGTCAACGACGCGGCTTCGGAGGAGCTGAAGCAAAGCCGTCTAGCTATCTGTTTTGCCGTCGGACGTGTGCTGGAAAAAGGCCTCGGATTGCTTGGCATCGGCGTTGTGCCACGTATGTAATTGCGTTCAGTTATCCCAAAAGTCGACCAACTGTCGCGTTCAAAGGGATTGGGCCATAGTGGAGATGGTTTGCGGGCAGATTTTGAGTAATAGTTCGCAAAAGGACGACTACTTCATCTTCAATTCATGCCAAGTTTCAAAGCCTTGGAACGAATTCTGGTTGTTTGGCATTATCGGTAATCGATTTATGGCCTTTTGACTTTGGGCTGGCCAAACTCGCTAGAATACATCTAGGCGAAGACGACAAGGCGGACATGCCTTCTCAGCAGACTACTCAAACCATTGCAGTCGAATGAAGAATACTGCACCAATAAGATTGGGATTCATTGAGTCCAAATGTGACACAGGCGCGGTTAATACCGGGATTGTGCGGGCCCTGAGATATGCGTCGGCTTTTATTTTTTGTGCGTGTTTAGGTAGTACCCTTATTTTGCCGGGGGACGCGAGGGCGCAGGGCACGGACAACACGATCAAGGAAGCTGAAACAAAACGCCAGGGGTTTCTGGTCGAAGTCGAATTGCCACTTGTGGGCGACCGCGCGCAGCAGGTGCAAGCGCAGATCGAACAGATTGCTTCTTCCAACACGGGTAGCAAGCGGCCGGTGGTTGTGCTCAAGTTCCAGGCTTCGCCGCTGACCGAATTAACGGGGGAGCCAGACAACGGTGGGCTTGGCACCCGAGGAAAGCAGTTCGGCCCATGTACAGAGCTAGCGCGTTTCCTTTACTCCAGTTCCGACGCGGCTCGTGTCCGCTTGGTGGCTTACTTGCCGGGCAATGTAGAAGGCCACGGTGTCTTGCCGATTTTGGCTTGCGAAGAAATCTACATGACTCCTGATGCGAGTTTGGGACGGGCGGCCATTGACGAACCATTGGATGGGTTTATCGAGCCGATTTATCGCGAGGTGGCCAGCAGAGGAACTTTGCCAGAGCCGGTTGTCATGTCGATGCTGGACCCACAAGTCGAAGTGTATGTGGTGGATACTCAGGACGCGACGGACTTGGTGGTCGATCGCGAGCAACTCGACGAACTGGAGTCGGACGGAAAGATTTTGAAAGTAAACGACGACTCGGTCTGGATGGGCGGAAGTCTCGCTTACTACACCGGGGCAAAGTTGAGATCAAAGGGCTGGGTCGCTCCGAATGTTTCGAGCGAGACCGACTTGCAAAGTCGACTGGGGGTCGAAGGTGCATTGCGGACCGTGCGTCAATTGCCGCGTGACTGGACTCCCATCCTGGTCAATGTCGACACGAGTTTGGATCAAGCACGAGTCAATCAGATTATCCGCGGATTGGATGAACAACTTGAGGAGAACGATGCCAACCTAGTTGTGCTACAAGTCTCCCAAGTGAAGACGGATTTTAGGCAAGCCTCGCGTTTGGCCAGCTATCTCGCAGAATTGCAGAATCGCGATGTCTATTCGATTAGCTTGATTCAGGAGTCGTTGACGGGCTCTCTCGGTCTAGTGGCGCTTGGCTGCGAAGAATGTGTATTGCTTTCCGATGCAACCCTCGGACCGATTCCGGATGGCACTGAAGAGTTTGGAGAAAGCGAAGTAAAGTTCCTCGAGTTCTTGGAAGAGAAAACGAAGCGGCCACCCTCGCTGATGTCTGTGCTGCTGAGCGAAAAAGTGAAGATTCAGGAGTTTGTGAATCAGAACGACGGTAACCGAGAGATCTTCGCTGATTGGCAGATGGAAATTCGAGCAGATAATCAAGAATGGGAAGCCCGTACGAAAATTGCTGGTGGAGAATCCATATCCCAGGAACTTGCACTGAAGTATCGCTTGGTCGATTCGAACGAAGAGAATTCGTCTATCGCATTAAGCCGTTTAGGCGTGACGGAGATGCCCGAGGAGCTGGAGATTCCTTGGCTTGACGCGACCCTCCAGACGCTGTTGGCTCAAAGCTGGCTTCCAAGGCTGTTACTGACGATTGGCTTTTTTGCTTTGATGGCCGAATTAGGAAATCCAGGCATCGGCGCTGGCGGTTTCGTATCCGGAATTTGCTTTTTGGGTTTCTTCTGGGTCGAGGGTTTCAATGGCAATGTGGAAATGCTCGAAATCATGTTGTTCTTGGCTGGCCTTGTTTGCTTAGCCATGGAGCTCTTCGTTGTTCCGGGGTTTGGTATTTTCGGTATTGGCGGATTGTTGATGCTATTCGTTTCGGTTGTCCTGGCTAGCCAGACTTTTGTGTGGCCAACCAATTCGGCTGAGCTCGGCGTCGTGGCTTCTAATCTCTTTTGGACTGCTTGTTTAGCGCTCGGTGGGCTGGTCGGATTGCTGTTCATGCACAAGCACTTGGAGCATTTGCCTATGTTCCGATGGATACGCTTGGATCCGGGTGATGGAGAAGAGCTTGATTTTCGGGAGTCACTGGCACACCGGGAGCACTTGCTTGGCCAGCCTGGGCTGACAATCACGCGTCTCAATCCATCTGGGAAGGCCCAGTTTGGTAAAGATGTGGTGGCAGTCGTTGGGCAGGGCAAGATGATTGGTGAGGGAGTACCAGTCCAAGTGGTTGAGGTTCGAGGTAACGTGGTCATTGTGGAGGAGACGGAGTTCGCCGGGACTTAAGTCGTTCCTGGCTGCGTCCACTACCATTAAGCGTTATGAAAATTGCAACCGTCCGTGGAATTTCCGTCTACATTCATTGGTCGTTTTGGCTTTTGATGGCCTTTTACGTTTTGCCCATTCAGCTTTGTAGCCGGTAGCAAATTGCCGCCGCCCCAGCATTGTTTCTCGCCGGAGTATTCGCCTCTGTTGTAGCCCATGAGTTTGGCCACGCGGGTGCGGCTGCCATGTACGGGATTAAGACGGCCGATATCACTCTGCTGCCAATTGGGGGCTTGGCTCGTCTGACCGAATTGCCCAAGAATCCGCTGCAGGAGCTTGTTATTGCTGTGGCTGGCCCCGCAGTTAATGTTGTCATCGCCGCGGTACTCGGGTTATTGCTGCTTGCGGGGGTTCAAGTTCCTCTCATTGCGCCAGCCATATTTGAGGCCGATATTCTGACACAGTTGTTATATGCGAATTGTTTCTTGTGCTGCTTCAATTTGCTGCCTGCCTTTCCGATGGATGGCGGGCGAGTGCTCCGTAGCTTCTTGGCGATGAAGGCAAGCTATATTCGTGCGACCGAGATTGCTGCCCGCGTCGGAAGGTGGATGGCTTTGGCTTTTGTCATCGCGGCCTTTGTGTTCAAAATCTGGACCTTGATCATCCTAGCTTTGTTCGTGGTTATCGCGGGTACGATGGAATTGTGGCAAGTACGTTTTCGAGAAGTTGCTCAGCAGAGTGCCCAGGGCCAGGCGGCTGGTGGTGCCAGAGGCTCTCCCTGGGCTCAGCAACCCTGGCCGCAGCAGCAAGCCGACTATAGCGGCCCAAGTACTTCCCAAGGCGGAGATGTCGTTGACGCGGTCGAAGTCCGAGAAATCAAGTAATCTTCGGCTTTAGCCAATTCAGGGAGGAAAGAACGCGACTACCGCAATTTTCTTATGGCCGCATAATAGGTGGTTGTGGATGATGCCAGCTGGTAATCTTCCTCTTTCTCCCTCGTTCTCAGATCTGCAAATCCTGATCCATATGGCACCCCACGCATCCATTGAGCTCCTAGCGCCGGCGGGCAAGTGGGATTGCGCTCGGGCGGCCGTCGAAAATGGTGCGGATGCAATCTACTTTGGCCTGGAATCCGGGTTCAATGCTAGGGCTCGAGCGGCCAACTTCCATTTGGATGATCTGGATCGGCTGATGCTGATGCTGCATCGTCAAGGAGTGAAAGGCTACGTCACTCTGAATACGCTGGTCTTTACCGACGAGCTTCCTGCTTTTGAACAGAACGTACGGCGGCTCGCCTCGGCTGGCGTCAACGCTGTGCTTGTACAAGATCTCGGCGCGGCTCGCTTGATTCGCGAAATCTGTCCAGAGCTCGAGGTCCATTCCAGCACGCAAATGACGCTCACTCACGCCGATTCGATTGAAATGGCTCGCGAGCTAGGCGTAGGTCGCGTAGTTTTGGCGCGAGAATTATCGATTCGCGAGATCAAACGAATCACGCGTGCTACGGACATGCCGGTCGAAGTCTTCGTGCACGGTGCATTATGTGTGGCTTACAGCGGACAATGTTTGACCAGTGAATCCTTTGGCGGTCGCAGTGCGAATCGTGGCCAGTGTGCTCAGGCTTGTCGCTTGCCCTACGATCTCTACTGTGATGGGGAGCAGCGTCCGCTTGGAAATGTACAGTACCTGCTCAGTCCCCAAGATCTGGCTGCGCACGATTTGGTTCCGCAACTGATCGATGCAGGCGTATGTTCCTTGAAGATCGAGGGACGTCTCAAAACTCCTGAGTACGTGGCCAACGTCTGTTCGAATTATCGCGAGGCTATTGACGATGCGTTGCGGCAGCGGCCTCGGAAGCTTGATGAACAGCAACGCCGCGATCTCGAAATGAGTTTTTCACGAGGCTTCTCACCGGGCTGGTTGGAAGGCTGCGACCACAAACAACTGGTGCCGGGAACCAGCAGCGCCAAACGCGGAGTGTTGTTAGGTGAAGTCCTTTCGCATCGGGCAGATCGACTGAGAGTGCGCTTAGACGCGCCGCTTTCTATCGGAGACGGCATTGTTCTCGAAGGAGATCGCTTCGCTGGTGAAGAAGTTGGCGGACGAGTGTTCGAACTGCTAGTTCGCGGAATCAAGACGGAATCGGTCCAAGCGGGTATCGTCGAGATTGGCATGCCACGTGGTGTCCTAAGTCGCGAGGAAGATTATGCGAAACTCAAAGTCTTCAAGACCGATGATCCAAGGCTGACAAAGCGCCTGAAGAAGACTTTTGAGACTGCAGATCCACAGAAGCGAATTCCCATTGAGATCCGAATGAAGGTTGCAGTAGGCGAAGCGATCGAATTTGAAGTTCGAACAGCGGATTGCAAGCCCATTACGATTGATTCTGAGCATGTCCCGGAAACGGCCCTTAAACATCCGGTGAATCAGGAAAAACTGGCTGAGCAGATGGATCGGCTCGGCGGTACCGTCTACCGCTTGGGGAATCTTACCGCCGAGATTATCGGCGAACCGATGGTGCCCCACAGTGTACTTGGAGGACTTCGTCGCTCCTGCGTGCAAGCACTGGATGCCGCTCGTAAACCGCTCGCGATGCCATGCTCGCAGGATCAAGTCCATACACGAATGCTTGCCGGTGTTGCAAAAGAGGCGACGCAATTTGGCGGGGAAAAGCCTTATGCTGATCGGCAAGAACGGCGTACTGCGGAAAGCAGCGGAAACAATACTCCGCGACTGCGTGTGCTCTGCCGCACTTTGCAGCAGCTGAACCAGATTCTGGAGATCGGCGTTCGGGATGTCATCGCCGAATTTCATGATATTCGCGAGTATGGTCAAGCTGTGGAGGCCGCCAAGGCTGCAGGTGCCTACATCGAACTAGCAACGCTTCGAATTCACAAGCCGGGTGAGGAGAGTCTGTACCGCCTGATGAACAAACATGAAGCGGATGGCTGGCTTGTTCGAAATTTGGCCGCACTGCATTTTTGCCGCGAGAATGGAATCCCTATGAGTGGCGATTTCTCGCTCAATGTGACCAACCCGCTCAGTGCTCAGCAATTGATGCGATGGGGCTTAAAGAGTCTAACTGCCTCGTACGATTTGAATCGAGACCAACTACTTGAACTCGTCGCTGCCACACCACCGCAATGGTTGGAAGTCGTAATTCACCAGCACATGCCGATGTTTCATATGGAGCACTGTGTATTCTGCAGTGTGCTGAGTCCTGGAAAGAACAAAACAGACTGCGGTCGGCCTTGCGATGTTCACGAAGTTCAATTGCGGGACCAGGTCGATTCAAAGCACGTCTTGCATGCAGACATCGGTTGCCGCAACACTCTTTACAACGGCACGGCTCAAAGCGGGGCCGAGGCCGTTGCCCCTCTGTTGCAGATCGGATTGCGACAGTTTCGCGTCGAGATGTTGCGCGACGCGCCACCGTCAGAAGTTGCAGAGCTTGTTCAGCTTTACCAACAGCTTATTGCTGGCGAGCTCAAAGGAACGGAAGTGTGGCAGAAGTTGAACGCACATAATCGCGTTGGTGTCACACGCGGGACCCTCGAACATCCTCGCAATCCCCTGGCGATTCTGTAGACTGGCTCGCCACTTGGCTGCTTCAACGCTTGGCTGCTTCAATGCTTGGCTGCTTCAATGCGAAGCTTGTTGCGTTGGTAGTCGAAAAAATTTGATTGTGCTATCCTGTTTTGCGCAAAATTCGGAACTGTGTGTGACAGCAAGGTTTTCCTTTTCCTGCTGTCAGGCCATATTAGAATCTGATGACAGGAGTAGCCAATGGTTGTCCCCGATGAGGAGCTACCTCAGACCAACAGCGAAAAAATGGAGTTCGAAAACGGAACTGCCATTGGGACTTCCCAGCTTTGGTCCGGAGGCCAATACACGTCGATTCTCACAAAAGCTGGAATTGTCGGTTGCGGCATCTATGATTTGGAGACGCCTGCCGAGTTTGGGCAAGCGATTGCGATTGCCAAGGGTACTCCAGAGCAACCGCTTGTAGTACCACAAGACTTGCTGGACGCAATAATTGTAGGCATGACTCCTCAAGCTGCGGCAATTGGCATCGAAGTTGGAATTACTGGCCGTGAGGCGGTCGAATTGATGCTCAAAGCGAAGCCTTAACATCCCAATCGTTTCCGCTCTAAATTTGTTGCCGACTGCCCTGCCCCGCCCAGTGGTGGTCTGCTTGTCTCTATTGATGTACCTCAGCATGAAACCCAAAATTAGCGCTTTTCCCAAATGCTACTTGGACGATATCTCTCAAGAACGTTCGATGAGTGTCTTTGATTGGATCGAGATGGCAAAGTCGCTCGAAGCCGATGGGTTGGAAATGTACGAAGGCTTCTTTCTGAATTTGGAAACGAGCTATCTTGAGGAAGTGGGTAGCGCGATTCGGGGAGCTGGATTCGAGATGCCAATGCTCTGCTGCTCGCCCGATTTTACTTCTCCGAATGCAGAGGATCGTTCCAAGGCCATCAAATATCAGCAGTCGATGATTCGCGTCGCACATCAACTTGGCGGCGAAGGCGTGGTGTGCCGAGTTTTGAGTGGCCAACGCTGGCCTGAGATTTCACGCGAAGTTGGCTTGGAATATGCCAGTCAAGGAATCAAGGCTTGCCTGCCTCTGGCCTCGGAACTGGGAGTTGTGCTTGGAATCGAGAATCATTACAAGGATGGGTATTGGCGATATCCAGAGTTTGCCCAGAAGATGGACGTTTTTCTCGACTTGCTGGAACGGATTCCACCTTCCGAAAACTTTGGCGTTCAGTACGACCCAAGTAACGCTGTTGTTGCCGGTGATGATCCAATTGAGTTACTTCAAAGGGTCGCACCGCGTGTGGTGAGCATGCATGCCAGCGATCGATTCTTGGTCGAAGGAGCGACGCTCGAGGATTTGCGGGCAATCGAAGATTCGGTGGGCTACGCCGAGATTCTGCAGCACGGAGTAACCGGACAAGGACTGAATGACTACGCCGCCATTTTCAGGATTCTGCGGGAACAAAATTATTCTGGCTGGATATCTATCGAGGACGGGATGAATGGGATGGAAGAAATGGCGCAATCCTTGACCTTTCTCAAACAATCCGTCGACCACTACTGGTCCGATCCATTGTCGTAGAATCCAGATGGGAGTTTGCATGCGTTGCGTCCAAAAGAAGCTTCGGATGCCGAGCAGCAAAGTGGTGCATGTCGCATGAAAACGCCGCAAGTTCATCGCTTGCGGCGTTTCGAAATTTGGGTCCGACTTGCGACGAGTGAAATTACTCTTCTTCTAGTACGCGAACGGCTTCATCGAGCGTGTACTGCAAGTAGTCGTCCATTTCGCCTTCCAATACATTCAACGCGGTTTCGAATACTTCGTCGTTTGGCTTCAAGTAAGTCAAAGCTCGAACGGCTTCCAGGCGAACCCGCGGATGGTCGTCCGAGATTCTGGCTTGCAGCAATTCCAACGGTTCCTTGACATCGTCCACCCAGAAGGAAAGTACACGTACCGCGGCAGCTCGGGCTCGGGGCTCATCGCACTCGAGAAGCTTTTTCAGCAGATCTTCGTTGATAACGTTCTGAGTTTGGTACACCCACAAGCCTTCGAGCATGTGGTGCAAGTAGTCGTCTTGATCTTCGTCCAAGCCATTCATCCACTTTTTAGCTGCCGCAGTGACTTCCTCGGCCTCACGAACCGCCAATTCACGACGAGCGTTATAGCGGATGCGATCTTCCTTCGACTTCAGCAGATCTAAGAGCTTCGCAATAGGCTCACCGGTAATCTTGGGAACATCGACCAACGGACGTTCCGGATAGGTGACCCGCCAAATCCGACCGTGGGAGTGGTCGCGACTTGGGTCTCGCAGGTTGTGTTGCAAGTGACCGATCAGGGCGTTGTGCCAGTCGACGATGTATAGTGATCCGTCTGGTCCGAATTGCACATCAACTGGTCGGAAATTTCCATCATCGCAATACACGATTGGATCCATTTCCTCGCCTTTGAATCCAGACCCTTCTTCGTTGATCTTATGATTCAGGATCACTCGCTCACCGATGCAGTTGGTGACCAGCCAGTTGCCTTGAGCTTCGGGTGGAAAGTGCGAACTGCCAACTAGTTCACAACCACCTAGCGGGCGAATTCGCTTGGGGTAGAAAGTCGGATGTCGATATTGCGGGTCGCCACCAGTTTCTTTGGCCAAACGGCGATGCTGCGATCCCCCCGGGTGCTTCTTTGGGTAATCAATCTTTCCGGAAAGTGGAGCCGCCCAGTAGCTAAAGCCCGGAGAGGCATCGCCGATAAAGTCTTGACCCCAGTAGTCAAATGCGTGCCCCCAAGGATTGGCGAAGGCGAAGTTGACGTGCACACCAAATTTTTCAGTCTTCGGGTGATAACGCCAGATTCCAGCTTCATGCAACCGCGTCAAGCCATAAGGACTTTCGACCTGCGAGAACTTAAAAGTACCTTCTTGAAAGTAGAGATTGCCGCCGGGACCGAAGGTAAAAGCAGCAATGCCGTGGTGGGAATCCGCGCTGTCGAAGCCAACCAGTTTTCGAATCCGAGTATCTGCTTTCAAGTCGCCGTCTTCGTCGGTCAGGAACAGAATGTCAGGCTGCTGGGCTACGTAAACTCCGTTCCCAGCAATCTCAAAACCAGTCGGTTGGTGCAAGCCGTCGGCAAACACAGTGCACTCGTCCGCTTTGCCGTCCTTGTCTGTGTCGGTCAAAACTAAGAGTTTGTCGTTCAAAACCGACTTGGGCTTCCAGTGTGGATAGGACTCCATGGTTGCAACCCACACCCGTCCTTCGTTGTCAAAGTCGATGGCAACCGGATTGGCTAATTCTGGGAAGTCCTCCTCCGATGCAACCAGTTCAATTTTGTAGCCCGCGGCAAGC
>JBCCEO010000097.1:0-15675 GCA_039030255.1 Planctomycetota bacterium
ATAATTTCCTATACACGATGTGTTTTGAATACCTGTTCCCGAAGAACTTGAACTATTGCCGCGACCGGGTACGAGAAATTATTCGTTGACCGAGACTCCGGTCACTGCCTGATTACTGCGGTGCAATAAATTGAGATATCATTAATCTAACAGCCAACCCCAATCGCACAGATTCCCATCAATTATGCCAACTGTCCTTAAAAAAATTTTCACGAGCTGCGGTCGAATTCTACATCGAGGCGCGTCCTACCTTGATCCACTGCCGAGTTTCGATCCAAGAAACAACAGTTTGAGCGTTGCCGAAATCAATCTCCTGAGCGAACTCGTTCAAGAAGTCGCGAAACATTCTGGCCCCATAGTAGAGATCGGAACGCTGGTTGGTCGAACCACGACCGAGATTGCTATCGCCGATTCAGAGCGACACCAGATCATCACGGTAGACAACTACTCGTGGAATCCCTGGAGGCTCACCCCCGACCAGCATTCTGCCAGTGCGGACCAAGTGCTTAGATATCTGTCGTCCAAAAAACTTGTCGACCGTCGCAATACTGATAAGAAAGCTTTTTTCAGGGAGTACGATGGGGCTGCACCTTCCTTGGTGTTTCTTGATGCAATGCACACCTACGAAGAAACTAAGCTGGACATCGAATGGGCCCAAAGCGTGAAAGCACAAGTCATTTGCGGTCATGATTATTCATCAGATTGGCCGGGAGTGATGCAGATTGTGGATGAGTTAGGCGGGCCTAGCCGCTTGGCAGATACTCTCTGGGTTCTCTAGAAGCCAGCTTCACCAGCCACGAAATCTAAACTATGCACCAGAATCTGGTAAGCATTGTTATCCCTGCATATCACGCAGATCGTTTGCTTGAAGAAACTCTGGAATCCATCGAATGCCAGACTCACTCGAACTGGGAATTGCTTGTCACCGAAGACGCCTCGCATGACGAAACGGAAAACTTGGTTTCGGAATTTGCCGCTCGAAACCCAACGCATCGTGTGGTCTTTACACGTCATGAGGTCAACGCAGGGCCCAGTGCAAGTCGCAACACGGGAATAGAGCTCGCGCGTGGAGATTTCATAGCGCTTCTCGACGCGGACGATTTGTGGATGCCGGATCATCTTAGGGTCAGTGTGGAAGCACTCTGCGATACGAACGCGGACATTACATACTCGACCACCCTAATGTTCGATGATGAAACGAGAGCCCTAACAGGGATCTGGGGCCCAAACGCAACGGAATGCTCAGAGTTCCCAAATGGCTTGTACAAACGTTGCTTCGTCGTGCCTTCATCTACTGTTATCAAGAGTTCTGTTTTTACTCAGGTCGGGTTCTTTGACACCGATCCCGCGATCCAGGGATGTGAGGATATCGATTTTTGGTTGCGATGCGTCAAATCTGGATGCAACTTTCACCATATTACTGGACTACATTGCTTGTACCGCAAAGGGCATGAGGAAGCCGCAACCTCACGAATGGGGAAGCTGCTGCCTAGACAGGCAACCGTCTTGGAAAGCCACTTTGGTATGCCACAGATACTGCCTTCGGTACAGCGCCAAGGATTAGCGCACTATTCGTTATTGGCTGCTATCGCGCAACTAAAACAGAGTCCTCTCGCAGCGATCAAATCCTTCTTACGAGCATGGCGGCTTAGGCCTCTTTGGCTCCCGCTTTCAGCTTCGATGAGGCTAGCAGCTGCGTGTTTTCGTTCTTTCAAGAGCGTTGTTGCTCGCGTACGCCCCTAGAGGCGTAGAAGGCTGATGGTCGCCCCAACGGGAACGAAGCCGATCTATGTCGCAATGGCCGCTGACGAGGGCTTTGCAATGCCTCTCGCTGCAACGGTACGATCACTCCTTGAAACACTTGCATCGGATCGACGGCTTCATCTGTTTATTATTGATGGCGGCATAGAACCAAGGACGGCTTCTCGGCTCCGATCCTCATGGGCGGATTTTGATTTTCAGCTTTCCTTCGTTCAACCGGACGTGGAGAATCTTCGGAAGGCCGATACTTCAGGACATGTTAGTATTAGCACCTACTTTCGGCTTCTCATTCCAGATTTGCTTCCCCCGGAAATTTCAGAAGTCATTTACCTTGACGCCGATCTGTTAGTCCGCCGAAATCTTGGCGATCTCTGGGATGAGCCTTTTGGTAAATCTTGGTGTCTCGCATCGCAGGATTGTGCTGCACCGTACATCAACGTCCGTGAAGCACTCCCCAAGAATCATCGTTGTGCCCGATTGGTCGCGACGAGAACTCCCATTCCAAACTATCTCGCGCTTGGCTTAGATGCCTGCCTCCCCTACTACAACTGCGGGGTCATGCGGTTAGACCTGGCTCGCTGGAGAGAACTCAGCCTCACCGAAAAGCTACTGAAATGCTTAAGCGATAATGCGGACTCACTTCTATGGTGGGACCAATACGCATTGAATGTTGAAATTGCAGGGCATTGGGGCCCACTTGATCTACGATGGAACCAAGGAGCGCACGTATTTCGGTATCCGAACTGGCAGTGCAGTCCATTTGAACGGGAAGTATTTGAAAATCTCCGTGTCGACCCCTGGATTGTGCACTTTTCCTCGCCCGTGAAACCCTGGCATGCTTGGTGCAATCATCCGTTTCACGCAGAGTTCACGGCCGTTCTTGATCGGACCGATTGGAAAGGAACGCGTCCTTCCTTTCGAGACTATGCCTCGCGAGTATTTCCCCTATGCTACAACGCTATTGCTCAGCGATGCAGAATAACGACTGAGACGTGTGTTTCCATTTTCAAGAATGGCGTGAACTGAGTCTGGGAATTGTCTTGGTTAAAGGGACTAAAGCATGAAAAACGTTGTAGGTATTATTCCGGCACGGCTGAACTCAACGCGTCTTCCCCAAAAGCTACTACTGGAGAAAAACCATAAGACAATACTTCAACACACCTACGAATCTGCACAACGCGCCAACTCACTTTCAGAAATTATCATAGCTACGGACAGCACGCAGATTCAAAATGCCGTAGGGCAGTTCGGTGGTCGATGTGAAATGACGGGCGAGCATCCGAGTGGCACTGATCGCATCGCTGAAGTGACGCGGCGTTGCCTTCATGATGCCGATGTCATCATTAACATACAGGCGGACGAGCCTGATATTGCAGCAACAAACATAGATCTTCTCGCAGAAGCAATGAAAGATTATCAAAGCGCAGAGATGGCGTCGCTGGCTGTCCGCATCCAGGATATTGCCACGCTCGGAAATCCATCCTGCACGAAAGTAGTCTGCAATTCGGAGGGGGCTGCGCTGTATTTCAGCCGCAGCTTAATTCCATATGCTCGCGACATAGATCCTGCTTCCCTGCTCAATTCGCACTCTCCTTGGCTTCTGCACATCGGCGTTTATGCCTACCGACGCGAGTTTCTTATGCGGTTTACTGAGGCAGCTCCATCTCCCCTGGAGCAACTTGAAAAGCTTGAGCAATTGAGGGCGTTGGAGATGGGTGCGAGGATTCAAATCTTAACGGTCGACAGCCACGCCGGTGGTATCGATACGCAAGACGACTACGAAAACTGGCTTCGAAGGTGAACCGATCCTCCTGACCATCCAACGTGAATTTGCAAACGACTCCAGTTTTTTTAATGCATTCTCCCGTGATTCATCTAGCTTGTGCCGCGGACGATCAATTCGCCTTGCCATTAGCCGCCACCGTGCGCTCTGTGCTGAACACGATGGAACGAGGCCGCGAGTTGCGTCTTTTCGTTTTAGACGGTGGCATCTCAAGTACAAACCGCGAGCGACTATTGGCATCCTGGGCGGGCGAGCCCCTAACAGTCGACTGGATCGAAGTCAATGACGAGCATTCCTTGAAGGACCTTTCCTCCAGCGGACATGTAAGCAAGGGTACCTATTTTCGTTTGTTGATTTCGCAGCTATTGCCGAAACAAGTCAGCAAATGCATTTATCTAGATTCGGATCTGTTGGTACGGACCGACCTGGGAAAACTTTGGGAAACCCCACTTGGTGACAACCACTGCTTGGCGGCGCCCGACGTTGCGGCACCCTTCATTGATGCAGATGTGAGTTTTCGGAATTCTCAGAAACGAATTCGGCATGTCGCAAGAGCCAGGCCCATTGAGAACTACATAGACCTAAACATAGATCCGCAGGCCCACTACTTTAACGCCGGAGTGATGTTAATTGATTTGGATCGCTGGAGACAGGACGGAATCAGTGAACAACTATTTCGTTGTCTCCATGAAAACGAATCGCACGTGCTGTGGTGGGACCAATATGCTTTGAACGTTGTGCTTGCTCAAAAGTGGATGCCACTTGATCTGCGTTGGAATCAAGGGAGTTACATCTATCGTTATTCATCGTGGGAGCAAAGCCCATTCGACGAGGATACTTTTTGCCAGACCCGGAATGACCCATTCATCGTGCATTTTACTGATCGCGTAAAACCATGGCACGCAAGGTCCCGTCACCCCTTCCGGCAAGAGTTTCTTAGTTGCCTCGACACAACAAACTGGAAAGGTTGGAGGCCCTCAAAATCGCAGCTCGCAGCAGAGCTCGTTGCAGAGTGCTGGCGCCGTTGCCGCGGTGTAACGAGTGGAATGTATCGCAGGATTTCCCGAAAACACGATGGTCCAGGCCAATGACGAACACGAGTTCGGGCAGCTCCTATTCCGTCGCAAAAAGACGTTCCGATGATCCCAAGATTTCTGTCGTTATTTGTACTTGGAACCGCGCTGCTATGCTTGAACGTGCGCTCAAGTCACTGTCAGAAATGGATGCCGAAGCCACGGACTGGGAGTTGATTATTGTCGATAATAACTGCACTGATGAGACGTCACATCTTCTTTCGACTTTCGCGGAACGACTCCCGTTGCAGGTCGTCAATGAGCCAAGGCCCGGTCTGGCAGTTGCGCGGAATCGTGGGCTTCAGGCTGCCTCTGGTGATTGGGTAATCCTGACCGATGACGATGTGCGAGTGAGTCGCAACTGGATCAGTGCGTATGCAAATGCGTTTGAGAAGTGGCCGGAAGCGGCCTATTTCGGGGGGCCCATTACTCCTGAGTTTGAATCAACGCCTCCGCCTTGGGTTGAGCAATGTGGACCGCTGGTTGACGGCTTGCTCGTGAAACTGGACTTCGGACCAAGTGAACGCATACTTGAACATTCCGAGTTACCCTGGGGCCCGAGTATGGCAGTCAAAGCCTCAGTCCTGAAACGCCATGGCTTCGATGAGCGATTTGGGCTGGTGGGTTCTGAGGCCGTGCGAGGTGAAGAGACTTTCGTTCTGCGGGCAATTCGTGATGAAGGCCATCAAGGGGTTTGGGTACCTGGAGCAGCAGTTGACCATTGGATTCCGAATTCCCGTCTGACCGAGGAATCGGTTCAAGAATATTATCACGGTGCGGGGCGAGCCATCGTTCGTGGGTATGATTTCAATAATCAAAAACTGGGATTCAAGTATCGTCTTGCGGCACAATTCGGACCTGTGGTTGGAAATACCCTAAGTTGGATTGGGGAGTTGCTGACTAGGCAGCCAGCAATGCGAACACGCATTCGCACCGCAGTATGCGAGGGAATTCGTGATGAGCTAGCCGCTATGAATCAGAAGGCTTCTCATTGATGTCAGCTGACAAGGATAGCGAGGCGCGTGCTTCGCAAGCTACTATCAAACCTCAACCGATCAACGCAGAAAAAAAGCCCCGCGCATCAATCGTAATTGGCGTTCACAATCGTTGGCCCGCGCTCAAAGACTGCCTAGATAGTTTGCGGTTAATGGCGTTCAAGCCATTTGAAGTAGTCGTTGTGGATGACGCGTCAACATCGAGCATCTCCGAAATGGTTGAGGAATACCGCGCGTCTCACCCGGAACTTCAGATTCAACTCATTCGGAACGAGAAAAACCTCGGCGCAGCGGGTGCGCGCAATCGCGGGGTTTCTATCGCACGAGGGGAGTTCGTATGCTTCACGGATTCCGATTGCACCGTCGACGAATATTGGCTTACGAATCTCTTGAAGCCACTGGAAGATGCTGAAATTGGCGCCGTAAGCGGACGGGTCGTGGATGTCCAGCCGCGCAACTGGGCCGAAAGAGCCCATGCCGGAGTTTCGAGCTACGGTCGAAAATCCGGCAATTTAATCGAAGGGAATATGGCGATTCGCCACTCCATAATGGAGTCAATCGGTTTCGACGATGCACTCGTTTACGGCGGTGAAGGAGATGACTTGGCCAAGCGGCTGAAGGCGTCCGGCTGGAGAAGTGCCTTCGAACCGCAAGCGTTGGTCATCCATAATCATCCAATGACGATCTCTTCCTACCTGCGGCGGGGCTTTCACCAGGGGCGTGGTTCGGCGCGATACTGGTACAAGCATGATATCTTCATCGGAAGAGACTTGGCGTCACTAGCACTTGCTGCGCTTAGCCTGCCACTCGCCGCTTTGGATAGTCGCCTCCTGATATTACCGTTGTTCTTCTTGGCACTTCAACTGGCCCTGCTGTTGTTCAACGAACTATTTTTCAAAGGGAAACGTCTGGGTGAGGCACTAATGGTGCTGCCACTTGTTTCCGCTTTCTATGCTTGTCGCGCTAGCGGCGTGTTTCTCACGCTTGGGCGAATCTTGATCGGAAGCGAACGCGACATTGTCGATTCGAAACGGTCTTGGAAACAGTCTAAAGTCTAGAAACGCGACTCGATTAAGATTTTTGCAAGATTGACTTTACTAAACCGCATGCCAATCCAAGCCCTCTTGCAACGGCCCGAACACTGCCGAACCAGAGAAAGTTCAACATTCCAATTCCATTCTGACGAACGAGAGTAATCGTTCCTGGAATATGCAGAACAAGTAAAACGCAAGTGCAGAGCACAAAGGCGATTCGGCCGATCTGAAAAAAGGTCGTAGGGAGCAAAGCAAGGGTTAGCAGTCCAATGGGCGGCGGCAAATAATCAATGATTCCCGCGTAGGAATCCCCGGTCATCTTTTGAGGATGACGTCGATATAGCATGACCCGATAAAACCCCTGTCGAGCTTGCGTTCGCAAATACCGCCAAAAGTTTCTTGGGTGATGGTGCCCGACCCGCGAAGTCTCTTCAAAGCATAAGCGAGCCCCCGTTTCACGTACGCGGAAGGCAAACTCGGCATCTTGCGCAAGCTTCAACTCTTCGTTAAATCCGCAAGTTTCTACCAAGACTACTCGACGGTAGAGAACATTGAAGGTAGCCAGAAAGTCTACATCTATATCCATTCTTCGATGTCTGGCTACGATTTCTTCGTGGATCAAACTTGAGACCAACGAGTCAGGGAAAAGATTGGCGTAACTTCCTCCAACGCCGGCAACCTCTGGAACCTCCGTGTGCGGAAGGAGCTTCTCTAGGGCATCAGGTTCTGCCACACAATCGCTGTCGATAAACCAGATCCAATCAGATTCAGCGGATTGCCATCCAAGGTTGCGGGCTGCCCCAGGACCTTGTCCAGCCCCTTGAATTACCTGCACTGGATAGCGAGCGGCAATCTCAGCCGTCTCATCTGTCGAGCCGTCATTGACGAAAATGATTTCCCGAAGCTGGCCGCTCTCCTTCAAGGGAACGACGGAGTCTAAACACCGAACCAAAGTTGACGCGCAATTGCGTCCAGGTATGACCAAACTTATGGATGAATCTGCTTTATAGTTTGCAATAGTTTTCGCAGGATTGTTCATGCCTAGCTAATATCAGTCGTTGGGGAGATCAACACGATCGTTGGACTCCATCTCAAGCCCGACTCCCGGAGTTGCATTGCGCAAAGCGTCACGTCTTATCAACTCTACGATGTCTCTTCTCAGTACGTAGTTACGTCCGTACAAGTAGAACATGCCACCAGTGCTGAGTAGCATGAACGAATAGAAAACAAGGTCTGTCCCACGACCGATGCCAAGCAGCGTTGCGAGCGTTGAAGTGGCGCGAGGGAACAAGATCAGCGAGATGCCCAGCAGCCAGACAAATTCACGCAAGATGTGAATCGGCTGATGATTCCTGATATAGGCTCGGACTTCCAGCGTGGCCAGAATACCTAGGATTGGAATCGCGATCCATTGAAACAAGTTCATTTCCATAACCTCCCTGCAAGTAGCTGCCCACTAATGCGTACAGCATCCCAAGTCGTTTGACCTTTCTCAAGCGAGTCTTGACTGTAACGAATTGTCACTGGTACTTCGACGTGTCGCAGTTTTAGTTTAGCAATTTGATCCAGGATTTCCGAAGCATGGGCCATTCTTGGTTGCCGGATACGAATCAACTGTGCCGCGCTGCGAGAAAAAACTCGAAAGCCGTTGTGTGTGTCGGTCAGTTGAAGTCCTGTTGTCAGACGCGTAAAAAGGATCGCAAGTTTCAAAAGTACGCGGCGGGCAAATGGAATACTTTCTGCGTGACCAAGAAAACGAGAACCAAGTACCGCATCAACTTCCTCATTCAAGACGGGCCGCAGCATCTTCGGTAGATCTGCAGGGTCATGCTGTCCATCCGCGTCGAAGGTCACAATCGCTTCGGCCCCACGCGAAAGAGCGAAGTCGATTCCGGTCTGCAGCGCGGCCCCCTGACCACTGTTGATCGGATGCCGAAGCACCCATACCGGCAATGACTTCGCAACGTCTGAAGTAGCATCGTGCGAGCCATCATCGACCACGACGATGTTACAGCCCGAAGAGACTAAGCCGTGCACCGTCTCGCCAATGCGACTGGCCTCGTTGTAGGCCGCAATCACGATCCATACTTTCGATTTGTTGAAGTCTTCGCTCATGATTGAAAGCCTCCGACCCAAGGCTGACCAGAGCGATAAAAATCGATTCGTTTTTTCAAGTTGACGATAAAGGCCTCTTCACGTTCTTTACGATTGCTTGCTATCTCAAGTGCCTTCCTGGCCGACTGCAGCGCACCCTCGAAATCTCCCAACGCGGCACGAATGGCTCCATCCGTGTCCAGGACCGTCGCTGCTCCCGTGGTGCTCAAATCGAAATGCTCGTCCAATATTTTCCGCGCCAACGTCGGGTTTCGCAACTCGTCTAGTTCGCTCGTCGCATAGATCCAAGCTAGCCGCCGTGCTGCTGCATGAAAATCTGGCGCGACTGTTAGAGCTTCGTTGAAACTGAGGACCGATTTCTCAACCTGGCCGTTCTTCAGCTCGAGCCAACCGAGATTGTAAAGGGCTTCGTGCGATCCCAGCTCTGCAGATTGCTGAAAATACAGCTGGGCTTTGTCAGCTTGCTCGCGCTCCAAAAAAATAACCCCCAAATCGTTGAGAGCCTGCATGCTGGTTGGGTTGCTCTCAAGGACTTGCTCGTACAGTTCTATTGCCGTCGCTTGCTGCCCAATCTGATTCGTGCAATCGGCCAGTCCCACCATTGCTTCTTCGTACTCTGGTTTCTTTTCCAACGCGCGCTTGTAGAGCGTGATCGCATCCTCATGTTTGCCCGCGTAGGCCAAACAGCTAGCAAGCCCGACGTCGAACTTGGGAACGCTCGAATTCGAATATCCAACCGCATTGATCATGGGCTTCAAGGCTGCCTGTGGGTTCCCACGAGCGATCAACTCTCGGCCGACGTTGTACCACGCACGGGGATTCTCTGGAGAAGCCTTCACGGCTGTCGTCCACAGTCGCAAACCGTCACGATAGTCCTGATTGCGAAGTTGAGTTCGCCAAGCGAGCAGTCCGATGCAAGTCACAGCAACGCAGGCAAAGCCGACTTGTAGCACGACCGGACGCTGACTATTCGTGAGCAGCTTGCGCGTCGCAAACGCCGCTCCCAAGACTATTAACGAAACGATACACAGAGAAGCAAGGTACATTCGATGCTCGAAGGCCAAGTCGGCAATGGGAATGATACTGCTGGTTGGAGCCAAGATGAGAAAGAAAGTTAGCAACAACCAACCAGCCAAACCCGCGGAAAATGAAACTCGCTGAACCGCTCCCCGCCAATACATCCAGCCAGCTGTAGATAGCATAGCTAAGATCAACAGACCCAACGAAAGATAGACCCAGGCTTTGTCTTGAATCGTCCAAACGTAATCAAAGCAAAGTTGTTTGGGCCAGATGGTGAGGTAGAGATAGTGCCAAATGATCTCGGGCTGCGTACGCAAGTACTCCCACGAGGAAATACTCTCTAAACCAAAACCCATCGACGAACCAGTACTAACCTGAACTGGATTCAACCAGCGAAAAACACTTGGGAAGAACCAAATGAAGGGTGAGAGCGACAAGGCGTAAGGGAGCCATCGCTGCTTGAGGATCGCAACCCAATCGCTGCGTGTAACCAAGCGATCGAATAGTAAGATTGCTAGCGGCGCCGTCGCAAATATCTCCTTCGACATCAAACCAATCCAGGCCATGGGAAGTACGATTGCACATCCCAGCCAGCGACGTCCGCTGAGATAGACAAGCATTCCCACCCCTGCGCCTAAATATCCTAACGAAGCCAACGACTCGTAACGCTGTACTGTGTTGGTGACTGCTTGCGTTGTCAAAGGATGCACGACCCAAGCCGTTGAGGCCAGGCCAGCGACAATCAACATCGAGTAGGGAAGCGAAGGCCGAGCGTCCGCGCACCAATTGCGCCGGTACAGCTGCCAAGCGAGCAGGCAAGCAGCAAAAGCGAACAAACCGTTGGTGATGTGAATTCCTAGATTCACCAAGTGGTAGCTCGACGGGGAGCTGCCCGAAAAGTGATAGTTCAGGGCGAAGGAATAGAGTCCAATCGGACGGTTGCTTTTTAGGAAGTCATCCAGCGGCCAGATCTGGCGTATCTGTTCGTTATTCACGATGTTTCGATGGTCATCAAAATGGAAGACGCCATCCAATGATCCTCGCCAAACGACCAACCACAGTGCCACCATGATCAACGCGATGCCAACAATCATTGCGGCGCTAGGTCCCTCGCTCGGCTCAGATGCTACCTTTTCTTCGGGATGGATCGGAGTACCGTCATGTTCCGATGCCGATTGTGATTCCGATTTCGATTCCGCCTCGACTACGGCGGTTCGTTGGCCGGGTTCGATGGCCAATTCGCTGCCCGCCGTTACTTCAATAACGTGCTTGGCACCACGCTTCTTCGGAATTACGAAGCGCCAAGGCTTTATGTTTTCGCGTCGTTCTACTACACGATAGTCGTCGTCGAGGAAGACGACATCGATGGGAAAGCGCATCCACATTGTGTGGATTGAACTGCAGTTGCGCAGGAGCAATCCGCTGTCAGCTTCGAGTGGCGGCAAGCCCTGCAACCCTAGGAAACGCTGCCAAAATGTTTTCGCGACGTACAGCTGATGGACCAATTCCTCGTTGGTTTCTTCGTCCTGCCAAGATCCAAGAAGCGGGAATCTCATGCTCAGAATCCCCCTCGCAAACTCGAACGCACGAATTCGTCCAGAGCTTGCACGATTTGGAATACGACAGGTCCCAGAGCGGCAACCATGATTCCTGGGAGAAAGCAAATGATCAGCGGAAACAGTAGCTTGACTGGCACAGCCATGGCCATCGCTAGTGCTCGTTCACGCCGCCGGCTCCTCAAGTCGTCGGCTTGGGCGCGAAGTGTAGTTGCTAGTCCTGCACCGACTTGTTCCGCATGAATTAAAGCGGAGATAAAGATTGAAAACCAAGGCACGTTGACGTAGAGATTCAAACGCTGCAGCGATTCGATGCGCGCCCGGCCAGTGAGAATCTCAAGTCGGAAGAGTCTAAAGTCCTGGGCTAAGGCTCGTTCGCGTCGCTGCGATTCGAGTACTCGGTCCAACGCCGCATCAAAACTCAAACCCGCTTCGGCCAGGGTGGCCAACAAGTCTAACGTGAGCGGAAGGTCTTGCTCTATTTCTCGAATGCGTCGTCGTCGACGGCCTCGAACCAGAACCGCCGGAAGTGCGCCCAAGGTGAAAATAGCAGCGAAAGGCATCAGCCAAACGATGGGCAAGAACACTTCACCGACATTTCCAGGAACCAGCCTCAGAATTTCGCTCAATTGGTCAACGACTCCGCTTTCGGAAATAGCGAATGCCACGAGCATTGCCGACAACAAGGAGCCGAGCGAAGAGAACAAGAAAAGAGCCACTGCATTCTGTCGTCGAAAGCCAGATTGGAAGAGCCACCAACCGAGCCATGATCGTTGCTTGGGCGTTTCAAGCTCGGCAGACCGTTCAAACGCTTCGGTGCCTTCGGCCAATCGTTGTCCGCTCTGTGACAAAAGCCACAACCAGCGCAGCCCCCATCCGCCCGCAGCTAAAACGGCGAGTACCAGGAGGAGCACCATCCATTGAAGGCCGGACATGGCGTTAGAACCTCGGTTTGCTCATCCAGGAAATCCAAACGATACCAACCGATTGGAGCAACATCGCCGATGCAACCATCCACTGGCCCACGATACTCGTCAAAAACCCAGACATGCGTTCAGGATCATTGCGCCAAATCAACGCCCCGATAAAGTATGTCACCACCAGAACGCTTAGCACAGAAAGACGCGCCTGAGTCGTCATGGCCGTCATGCGTCGTGATAGCTCAATTCGGTCACGTACCGTGCGACCAACATTGGCCAGGGTGATGGCAAGTCGTCCGCCGACGCGCCAGTTAACGGCGAGTGTTTGGCAGAACAGATTGACACTTTCCAAGGGCAGACGCTCGGAAAGATCACCCAAAGCGTTTACCGGATCTTCACCATATCGAATGGCTTGAATCAACTGGTCCGATTCACGTCGCCATGGCTTCTTGGCTTGTAACACACTGGATTCAAGAGCTGACTGTAAGCTGGCACCGGATTTGACTCCTGCGACCATCATGTCAATCGAATCGGCGAGCTGTTGTTCGAGACGCAGAATACGCCGTTGCAGGATGATTACATCGACTTGGTCAACGCACAAAACTAACATGACCGAGAAGGCCAGCAAATAGGGCCAGGGAATTGGCAGGAGCCAACATGCGAGGCCGATTAGAACGCCGATCAGCGGTATCGTATACAGCCAATAGCGCCGGAGTACGGGGCTGCGTCGTTGTCGGTAAACGACTGATTCTTCGGCAAGCTCCGCATTCCCGCTTGCGCGGGCTGCTTGATCGAAGAGAATGCCGCGAGCCCTGGTGGCTAGCTGACTGCGATGCAGGGCGATTGCGATTGCCCCCACTCCGCCGAGCAAGATAGCGCCAGTAAAAAACCACAGAACTGCGGCCATTAATCCTCTCCCGCAGGTTTGCGAAACATCTCGAGAGGAATCTCATAGCCCCGTTCACGCAGCAAATGGACGCGTCGAGGAACGGTGCCGGTGGGCTCGAATGTGCCGACAATTTTTCGACCCTGCCTGCTCTTTTGGCGGAAGACAAAGATTTCTTGTAATTGCGGAGTCAACTCTTCCATGCCATTGAGTTCAGAAATCGACTCGACCCGACGCACACCATCGTCGTACCTTCGAACGGATATGATCAAGTCTACTGCTGACGAAATCTGTTCTCGGATCGCTCGCGACGGAAGGTCGACACCTGCCATCAAAACCATGGTTTCCAATCGCGAGATGGCGTCCCGTGGGCTATTGGCGTGCACAGTAGTCAAGCTTCCGTCATGCCCTGTGTTCATAGCCTGCAGCATGTCCAAAGCTTCGCTTCCACGTACTTCGCCGACTATGATCCGGTCTGGACGCATTCGCAATGCGTTAATAACGAGATCGCGGGCTACGATTCGTCCGGTTCCTTCCAAGTTTTCAGGGCGCGTTTCCATGCGAACGAGATGCGTTTGATCCAGTTGCAATTCTGCTGCGTCTTCGATCGTCACAATGCGCTCACTTGCCGGAATTGACTCGCAAAGCGCACCAAGAAACGTCGACTTTCCGGCGCCCGTTCCACCGGCAACAACAACATTGGTTCGCGAAAGAATCATCCAATGCATGAGTTCCTTCATGCCGGGTGAGAACATCTGCAGACGCTGCAAGTCTTCTTGTCGAAGTCGGCGACTGCCGAAGCGTCGGATCGAAAGAGTAGGACCATCGATCGTAACCGGAGGCAGCGTAGCATTCACACGACTGCCATCGGCCAGACGCGCATCGACCATTGGCGAAGCCTCGTCGATTCGGCGTCCCACACGAGCCGCGATCCGCTGAATAATGCGAACCAAGTGTTCGTTGTCGCGGAATCGAATTTCCGTTTCCTCAAGTCGACCGAAGCGCTCGATATAGACTTGATCAAAGCGATTCACAAGTAGGTCGGTGATGGCGGGATCGCCTAAAAGTGGAGCCAAAGGACCGACCCCCAGTGTTTCTTCCTTGAGATCATCAGCCAGTTGCAATTGCTCGGCGGAATTCAACGGCAGGTCTTCCGTCTCCAATACATCCGTGACGAACTCTTCTACCGCTTCTTCGAGTGCTTCATCCGAAGCGCCGACGAAACGTGAGTCATTCAAAAGATCCAGCAGCCGTCCGTGTAGCGTCGTCTTGACCGTCACGTAGTCCGCTGCTTTGGGTTGTGCAGTCGTGTTTTGAGAAACGGAGAATGCGTTTTGAGCGTCATCGGAACTCTCCCGCGCGCGTTCTCTTGGCGCATGGAAGCGATACTTCGACAGCCTTTGCCGAGCCAGCTTCCCGGCGTCGGGACTGCTTAGCTCGTCCTCGGAGGAATCAAGCTCAAGACTATCTTCATTCACTGCCCGAATCTCCCTGAGCATCGGAAAGTCGAATAGCCTCGTCGCGTAACTGCCCCAGGGCACGGTGCAGCTTGGACCATCGCACCATGTCCATTGCACAAGGACGCCCGACGTTGGCCGCCGTTATAGCGCGCTTGTCAAAGGGAACGACATGCGAAACATCTGAAGCGAGAGACTTGGTTACATCGTCAATCAAAGGGTTGCCGGCAATCTGCCGGTAACGATTGACCACGATACGTATACGTTCCCGCGGATACTGCAGACTTTCCAGCAACCGCAGCAGTTGCACTGCGCTGAGGACGGTAGGAACCACGTTGTCCAACACCAAATAAGCTCGATTGGTGATGTCGAGGACACTCATCACGATTTGGTCAAAGAGCGGAAAGGTGTCAACCACCACAAACTTGAAAGTTCTTCGTGCAAGGTTCAAGACGCGTGCAATGGCTTGATCGTCGATGTCGGCTGCCGCCAATGGATCCGGCGGCGCAGCCAACAGTAAAAGTCCTGATTCGTGTGGCGTTGCAAGTTGCCGAATCAAGGTTTGATCAAGACGTTGGCGTTGATCAATCGCATCCAAAAGCGAAGTCTCGGGTGTAACGTTGAGCATCGGAGCACAAACGCCCATCTGCAACGACGCATCGATTAAGAGAACGTCTTCGGGGTAACGCATCGCCAGAGAAGTAGCTAGGTTGACAGCCAAAGTAGACTTGCCCACACCGCCTTTGTTGCTAATGAAGGCGAAACAAGTTGCCAAACGCGTGGCTTCGCTGGGTACATTCGTTGGCTCAAGTCGAGAAAAGAAAGAGTGGATCTCGCCCGCTGCCATTGGGCGGCGCAAAAAGTCGTTGACTCCTAAACGGACTAGTTCGACCATGTATTCTGACGTGATCTTACTGTCCCCGGCTTCCGCACTGAACACGGCGGCGAGCACAATGTCGGGTGCAACAGCTTTCAGCTCGCTGATTCGGTTGCAGTCCGTGGAGTGATCCCCGACCAACTCTATCAATCCTGCCTTCGGCTCGCGGGCTCGCGTGATATCGACTGCGCTGGTCAG
>JBCCEO010000098.1:0-15596 GCA_039030255.1 Planctomycetota bacterium
AGCGCCGACAGCGCCGACAGCGCCGACAGCGCCGACAGCGCCGACAGCGCCGACAGCGCCGACAGCGCCGGCAGATTTGGTCGAGGATTTGGAGGCGGTAGATTTGGCGGACGAAGAAATTCCTCGACTGAGTCACCAGAAGAGTCGACTTCGCAAACCATGAGCGAACTGGCGGCTTATTGTCAGGCCCTACTATCGACGACCGAATTTCAGACGATTGATTGAGCTTCACGGATCAAACTCATGCAATACCCATTCTGTAACCAGCGCTTCAGCGTCCTTTCTCGTCGAGATGCCTTAAAGGGTTTGTCAGCCGGATTTGGATATCTTGCATTTGCAGGACTTTCGGCCGCACAAGAAGCGGACGGACGCTCTCCATTGTCACCCAAGCCGCCTCACCAAGAAGCAAAAGCAAAACGCGTGATTTTTCTTTGCATGCGTGGCGGACCTTCTCATGTAGACACGTTCGATTACAAACCGAGGCTCAAGACGGACCATGGGCGCGGCTCGCACTATGGTTCGCCATGGTTAGCTTCTCCTTGGGGATTCAAACAACACGGACAAAGTGGAATGTGGATCTCCGAGCTCTTTCCCAATGTTGCGGATCATGCTGACGAAATCTGCCTTTTAAAGGGAATGCACTGCGATCAGCCAGCACACGCACAAGCCATGCTACAAATGCATACTGGGTCGTTTCAGTTCGTTCGACCATCCTTTGGAGCTTGGACGCTGTACGGACTCGGCACAGAAAACCAAAACCTGCCAGGGTTCATTTCGATTAATCCCCCTTCGGCAACTGGAGGCGCGCAGAACTATGGAAACGCATTTCTTCCTGCTGCCTATCAAGGCACCAAATTCAACGTTCAAGACGGTAGCCAGCGGAACCGTCGCATCGATCGAATGCGACGAGGAGAAGCGAATCCGTTTGGAATCAACAATGCCGTTAATGAGAGCTTGTCAAAAGCCAGGCAGCGCAAGCAACTTGATCTTATCGGAGCACTGAATCGCGAGAAGCTTCAGCGGGATCAGCACAATCGCCTTGTGGAAGGTGCAATAGAGAATTTCGAGCTGGCTTTCCGTATGCAGGATGCCGTTCCAAGAGTGATGGACCTGTCCGGTGAAACGGAAGAGACGCTTGCACTCTACGGCATCAACGAAGACCCAACCGACGGTTTCGGACGCCAATGCTTGTTGGCTCGACGGTTTGCCGAATCGGGTGTTCGCTTTATTGAACTGGGCCACGGTAGCTGGGATCAACACAGCAATATTCAAACGGTACTCGCGGACAACTGCGAGGAAACAGATAAACCGATCGCGGGTTTGATCGCTGACTTGCAACGCCGTGATTTGCTCAAAGATACCCTGATACTTTGGGGCGGTGAGTTTGGACGCACTCCCTATTCCGACAGTGGAACGGGGCGGGATCACAACCACAAGGGATATACCATGTGGATGGCAGGCGGCGGAGTCAAAGGTGGCTTCAGCTACGGCAACACTGACGAGCACGGCTACGAAGCCATCGAAAACAAGATGCACATCCACGATTGGCACGCCACGATCTTGCATATGCTAGGTCTCGACCACGAAAGCCTTACCTTCCGCCACGCAAGCCGTGAAATGCGTTTGACTGACGTCGCCGGATCGGTTGCGACGGATATCATAGCTTGAGGGTTAAACTTGGCTGAGTTTCGTGAGTTTGAAGTCACCTCGCTACAGCCTTACTTCCGTTGAATGCTTGACCTTGCTAAACTTCCCCCATGGAAGTCATCCCCTTGCAATCAGGAAGTGCTGGTAACTGCGTGTTCGTTCGTAGTGGCGAAACACGCGTGTTGTTCGACGCGGGAATCAGCGGAAAAAAAGCTGAGCAGCGATTAGCATCTTGTGGGTATGACATTCGCGATTGCGATGCCGTCGTGCTTTCCCATGAGCACAGTGATCACATCTGTGGTCTAGGTGTCTTCCATCGTAAATTTGGCTTGCCGGTGTACGCAAGTGCTCGTACCTGGAATGCAACTGTAGCAAAGCCTTCGACTGGTTCTATCGGTTCGCCGAATCACTTTGAAGCTGGGCGGGACTTTCAAATTGGATCGCTGCGTATCGAGACCTATCGTACGCCGCATGATGCCATTGAAGGAGTTTGCTTTGTCGTTGAGGATCTTGCAGATGGCCAACGCTTTGGTCTGCTTACCGACCTAGGGCATGTGTTTGCAGGACTCGAGCAAGTGGTTCAAAGTCTCGACGCGGTGTTGATCGAGAGTAACTATGACGACGAAATGCTTGATCAGGGGCCTTATCCCCAGCGTTTGAAGAATCGAATTTCTGGCAAACGCGGGCATATTTCTAATCATGACGCCGCCTGCCTGCTGGATGGCTGCGTAGAAGGCCAGTTGCAGTGGGCCTGTCTCGGTCATTTGTCGGGTGAAAACAACTCACCCGAAGTCGCGTTACACACTCACAGCCGCAACAGTGATCGTTTTCCCATTATTTGTGCCGATCGCGACGGCTTTACACGACTCCCTCCCGTCGACGCCCCCAAGTTTGTGCTCCAAGCCGGCTAACGAATATTTGCTCGCAGACTCAGACGCCGCCTACGAATCTAGAGACGTTGCTTTCCGCTCACTGATTTCTCTTAATGTTCTTCAACGAAAAATGCCCGCTTCGACGAGTGCATCTCATCGAAGCGGGCCTAATGAAGAGTCGAAGATTACGCCTCCACTAAGTTTCATTCGTCATATCCAGCTCACTTTTCTGAATTCGAATTCCCGTCGCATTCACAGTCTTCGGCGTTGATTTCGACTTCAAAGTTTGCGTTAGCGGTCAATGGAAATAGACGTTGTTATTGCTTTCAAGCGTGCCCTGCCCAAAGATCAATCCACCGTCGCCGACGTTGAGACAATCGTCCAAACCACATGGACCTTCTTGTGAAGCCGCTGCGAATTTAACTCGTGTACAAGCACCTGGGTTTTTCCCGATTTGGGTTGTCGTCGGTAGACGGCTAGGTAGAGTGGCCCTGCACCTTTGAGACTAAAATCGTCCTTATCTCCGTCGAATCCCTTGACGGTCAGCTGAAGTTCCTCGTCAGCTGCAAGTTCGACGGGTAAGAAATCGCTTCCGATTGCAGAAGCTTCCATCTTCTTTCCATCTGGCGGATGCAAACCAACGTAAACCGTCATTACTCCAGACTTGGGACGCTTGTCTTCCTTCTGGTTGATCATGGAGATTCCGCTATTCGCGACCCTCAAAACAGTCGCTGGCAGCCGAATGAGTTCACTGTCGAAATAGACCAGAGTTCGACACCCAAGCTTCCCGATAAAGTTGCCGTCTTCGTCCTCGACGTATCCTCCATTTTCAATGGCCTTTTGCAGAACACTTGTTTCGCCACCGACCCGAACTTGAGCTGCAGTCGTTTTTTGCAGTGCTTCGGGACGGAGCGAGGCGCCATGATCCGCGAGCAGGTTTTCGCACGATTGAAATTGCCTTTGATTCGACTGAACACCAATTGGCTTCACTGTCCTGGCTTCCCCCGAGTCATCAATTGCTACGAGTTCAAGCCCCAAAGAAGCTCCAACAGCGACTTTGGGCACCGTCTCATCGAAATCGTCAAATTGCTTCATCGCCTTGTGCTGGGCACTAGCAGCCCATACCGCAGCGCGATAGCCGCTGTTCTTGCCGGCTCCAAGATTTCCGTCCACAACGCACGGGACCGTTACGAACGCTCCCGAAGTATCCACTTTTCCACAGGGAATTAGCTGTGGCACTGACCAGATGTCGCGGTGCGACCAAGCTCCTCGTTTTGCGAGGTGGATGCCGGCATTTTCAACGAAGCCAACTGAATCCGAGAACGCGCCAAATGCGTGAGTTCGCTTCCGGTACGAGGCGATGTCATGAACCACGAGGGGACGGAGAGCCGGAATCGAGGAGTAAGACTGATAAACAGCCCGCAACTTCTGGGGCCTTCCCTTCCTCACTTTTTCCAGCCAGGTATTTTCGCTATCTGGGTCCAGGTAGTTGAATAAATCTTTCAAAGACATACCCATCATAAGGGCACCAGCGCTACCGATAACTTCCCCGCTAGCGTTTACCATTACATCGGAACTGAGGGCTTCAGTCTCCTTGTCAACCTCGCCACGCAACTTTACGAAAGCAAAAGATGCTTGCATTCGCGCATCGATATGACGAGCTTCTTCCCGTGAATTGGCTGTCCTTTCCAGAGAATACTGAGCAGCGCCTCCAAGCGTCATTTCCGTGATAAATCCTGTGCCGTAAGTATCCCGAAATGTCGTCTGAAGTTCGTTGATAGTTTCTTTGTCCTGCAACGCCTGTGCCCGCTGAAGTTTTTCCAACATGTGAATGACCTCTGCAGACAGAATGTCCGCAGGAGTACCTGCAACACCATTGTGAGACAGTTTCAATAGATCAGTTTCAGCCAAAGCAACGGCGTCTCTAGCGACTCGAAATGACTTCGTCGTTTTTCTCTTGCTATCGTTGTACGACGCTGCGACGGAATACAAGAATCCACCGACTTTGGCATTCATAGAGAAGACTGATTTCTCTGTTTCCTCGCGCAGTGTATTTCGTGAGTAGAACTTCCAGTAAACACGGTCCAGCACCTCCGGGGCCTGCTCCCTTTTCGTGAGTGCATCGTTGTCGAAAGGAGATTTGCGTGTAAACGCGGCATTTGCTCCGAATGAGTTTGTGTCAATCCCGATGCCGAGGTCGACCTTTTTTGCCAATTCTGGTGGAAGTTTCAGACCGTCCGCGGAGTCGCCCGCCGGCGTACTTTGTGCTTCGAGCGGATTCGACATCACCGAAATTCCAATGAGCACTCCGCCGAGAATGAGGTTCGCCCAGAGACGTGTGGAGGTGTTGTAACTGATTTTCATTTTATTGTTCCTTGAAATTAGGGACGTGATTGAATTTGAAAGAGTTGGATTTGCTGTTTGCGGTACTGTGAATTCGTGAGCCAGTTGGAGAACTCGCCGGAGGCGAGGCCGTTGTATTGCTTCATGCCGGAGTAGTGGCTTTGAATGACACTGCCGTCGGACTTGATGCGGAGGAAGCCGACGTGTCCGGCCTTTCCGTTGCGTGTATCGAACAGGTAGAGACCGTTCTTCTTCAGCCGACCGGATTCGACCAGACGCAAAACCGTCTGCTTCTTGCACAGGTCTGCTGCGGAGACCTTCGCAGCTGGGCGAAGACCGAAATGCTTGGCGATCTCGTCACCATATTGCTGGTGAACGCGGAGATCGTAGGACTTCAACCAAGCCGGGCCGTTACGCATCCGGTGCAGGACGACTGAAACGTAGGCCGAACATCCAAGCCCGCCGCCCTGAATTTGGCCAGACTTGTCGACGTAACCTTCGAACGCATATCGGGAGTCCGTGTAAGGCTTGGCCGCGTCACTGAACGACATCTGCTGTCCATGTGTTTGATCCAGGGGAAGCAGAAGCATTGCTGAAATCAGAATTGAGTTTTGTATTGGCATATTGATAGCCCCTTCGAGTTTGAGTGCATCTGGATGGGTGAAGAGCTTCCGTAGCACATCCGTCTTAGCCTGAACGGAAGCGTATGAAGACGATGGGATGAGATTGCGTGCAGCTAGTCTTTGCTAGCGTCAACGGATGCGGGAGTCACAGATTCTGTGTAGGGCTGCTCGTTGTCGAACGCCTCTTTCATTTTCGCCCGTGAGTCCTTCGCATAGGTTGCGTCCATTTGGATCGCAATGTCGAGATAGTCTTGTGCTCGAGTGAAATCGCCAACGCGGGCGTACGCCGCCGCAAGCGTGCCGACGTAACTTGTCTCTTTCCAGTTGCAAAGTTCACAGGCTTTCTTGGCCAGAGTGACCGCGCGATGACCGTCGCGGAAATCCTGCTTCGGACACGTTGCGAGGTACCATGCAAGGTTGTTGTAGTGCGGTACGGTCGGTTCAAATTGTATGGCACGTTCGTAGTCTGCAATTTCCTGCTCGTAGCGACCTAGCTTGTGGTGGCAAATACCGCGATTGTTGAAAGCCATCGCAAGGGTGGGATCGAGTTCAATGGCTTGGTCGTAGTCGGCCAATGCGCGATCGAACTGCTTCTTGTCAGCGTAGGCGATTCCACGGTTGTTGAAGGCCATCGCAAGGGTGGGATCGAGTCGAATTGCCTGGTCGTAGTCGGCCAATGCGCGATCGTACTGCTTCTTGTCAGCGAAAGCGAATCCGCGGTTGTTGAAAACCATCGCATTCGAAGGATCGAGCTGAATGGCTTTGTCGAAATCTACCATTGCACGCTCAAGCTGCTTTGTACTCGTATAGGCGGACCCGCGTCCGTTGTAGAGTGCCGCGTCATCAGGATCCAATCGAATCGCATCGTTGAAGTCGCTAATCGCCAGGTCGTATTCTCCGCGTTTGTGCCACAGGCATCCTCGGTCGTAATAGTTTGTATCGCTTCTTTCTTTGTCCAATTTCTTTGTGAAGTAGGAAACTGCTTGCTCAAATGCCACCACGTCGTCGCGACTGACCCAGCCCGCTTTGCTACGAATGTACAGCCAGTTACCCTGCAGCTTTTCGACCACGAAGTCTTCTCCGAGTTCTTGCCGCGATTTCACTTCCTTGCCAACTTTGAATTCAGTCTTCCACTTAATGGTGGTCACTTTGTCCCCTGGTTTGTAATGAAACTTTTCTGCCATCGCGTTCGAATGGAAAACAATTAGGGTCAGGCCGAAAGCCAGGATGCTCGTCGGATTCTGGCGAGTTGTTGGACGTTCTGGAGTTTGACTTGCTTGATTTGAGGTTGGTTTGGCTGTTGGCATGATTCTCTCGATTCGTAATGCTTGTTTGGTGCCGCTGTTCGAATCGGTTACGCCCCAAAATTTGAGGTCTGTCAGAATCTCTCAAGAAAAATACTTTCGTTCCTAGTTTCACGCTTCGTTCCCCCAACGCGTCACTAACTTGCTGGTCCAGGCCGCGATATACTGAGAGCTTCCATCAAGTCGCCTCAGCTAGTAGCTCGATATGGACGATTCACGAATCAAAACTCCATTCACCCTTCTAGCGCGATTGCAGCAATCTAGCGCGACATCCACAGACTGGGAACGATTCATTGATATCTATTTGCCTCTGATTTATGGAGCCACAAAGCAACTAGGGCTCAATGATGCGGATGACGAGGATGTAGCCCAAGATGTTTTGACCAAATGCCTGCAGAAGTTACCAAACTTCAAATACGATCCGGAAAAAGGCTTTGGCAATTGGCTCTACACCGTGACAATCAATCAGTGCAAAGACCGCTGGAAGAAAAGAGAGGCGCGTCAAGTTCGTGCTGACACCGATGAAATCCGGGCAGTCGAATCTCCGGAAGCCCCCGAAGAATTCACTGAAGCCGAATTCCGGGCCTGGTTTGTCAAGCGTGCACTAGAAACCATGAAGTCTGAGTTCACCGAGATCCAGTGGAAGTGTTGCTGGAACGGTCTGATCCTTGGGCACACTGGGGAGCAAATCGCGGAAGAGCTCAATGTCTCGCGAGATGTTGTATACAACAATAAAAGTCGTGTGCTGAGCCGCCTACGGGAATTGCTTGGTGAGTTTAGTGACTGGTTTTAGGCGAGTAGCCGTTCGATTTGGCCGAGCACCTCTACTGACGAACGATCACTTGGGCCAGCAGCTTTATTAACCACATCAAAGTCGTGGCAAGGCCTCAAAATAGCTTTTCTGATTTTTTTGACAGACATGCATTTGGCCCTCGTAACCCTGGCGGAGGCTAAGGAAATGAGCGATTTACCTACTTTTCGCAGGGACACCAGCGATTATGAATAAGATTGCAGACTGCCCATCGGTAGAAGAACTGGCGGATTTCCTTCTCGGCAGATTGCCGGAAGCACGACGTGAGGCTCTCGCCAGTCATTTGACGATATGCCCGAAATGCATAGACCGTGCTGATACGGTCGAGATGAACGACTTCCTCGTTGACACGCTTTTGACCGAGTCCGGTTTGGAGCAAATGCCCGTCCAAGTTTTCGACCGCATCAAGTCGCGGATGATGCAGATTGGCTCAACCTCGTTGACTGCGGGAACTGGCGTGTTGGACCTTGCTTTTCTCGAGCCACCCAAAAACGATGGGGACCTGGGAGCACTGGGGAAATACAGAATTCAAAGTGTGCTTGGGCACGGCGGAATGGGCATTGTTCTGCTGGCTACAGACGCCTCTTTGCATCGCCAGGTTGTGCTCAAAGTGATGAAACCGAGCATCGCGCAAAAGCCCGAAGCTAAGCAACGGTTTCAGCGTGAAGCTCAGGCAATTGCCAAGCTAAAGCACGACAACATTGTCATCATTCATCATGTCGGGGAAGAGAATGACGTCCCATATATCGTTATGGAACGACTCGAAGGAGAATCTCTCGCCGCGAGGATTCAGCGTGAGGGAGCATTGCCATCAGCCAAAGTGATGGAAATCTCCCATCAGATCCTTGATGCATTAATAGCATCGCACGCGGAAGGAATCTTGCATCGTGACATCAAGCCAGACAACATTTGGCTGGAAAAGAAAACCGATCGTGTCAAGTTACTAGACTTTGGGCTGGCTCGGGAACTGGATTCTGTTTCCTCGATTTCTCAGCCCGGTTCGCCAATCGGAACACCGGCATATATGTCACCGGAGCAGGTTGACGGCGCAGACTTGGGTGAACCGTCTGACCTGTTTAGCTTCGGGGCAGTGTTGCTGGAAATGCTACGTGGCGAAAGAGTATTTCAACGAAACACGTTGTCGGCAACTCTGGTAGCCGTATCTAGAGCGGAATTCGAACCCAGCCCAGGGCTAGAAGATCCTACCGGTAGACGGTTGCAAGAAATTGTGTCAAAGCTGTTACAGCTTAAACCGGAAAACCGACCCGCTTCTGCATCTCAAGTGCTTGAAGATTTACGGAATTTGCAAACAAATGCATCAAAACCATCTTGGGCCCAGCCTCGTCTTCACAAGCTTTTAGTCGCCAGTGTACTTGGCGGCCTCGTCCTGCTATTTGGAATCCTGATACTCATTAAATCCCCTGAAGGTACTGTTGAAGTTGATGTTCCAAAGGAACTCCTCTCAACGCTAGCGGTGACATTTACCAAAGATGGTGATCCAGTCATCGCCAGCCAGACCGAAGGCTGGAATGTAAAACTGCAGGACGGCAATTGGGCAGTCGCAGTTGCGGGGGGCGGTGAATTCGTGATTGAACCGTCCATTGTTCAGATCAAGAACGGCAATTCAGAGACGGTGACGATACGACGCTTGCCGTCGGAGACGACTGCAGATTCAACGTCGGTGGCACAGGCTTCGGCAGCCCGTGAAATGAAAAATCTAGTGGACGACACTCTTCGTATTTGGCTGTCGGAAACACAAAAGAAATCAGGCTTTGCGCGTCACGAAGCGATTCTAACGGAATTGGAAAAACGGAACCCAGATATTGAATACCAGATTGAGCGTTCAGAAAACCCAATGACGTTGAGACTCACTGGAGAACGTCTGCTGGATCTTCGGCCGCTACTAGCAGCAAGCGACCTCAAATCGCTCCACTACGATGAACTGCATCCAAAGGATGACTCCGGCGTTCTTCGATACCTGACCAATCTGAAGACAATCAACGATCGCAGCGCTGAGAGTTACCGCGCCGTTTTTGCTCCGAATCCGAATGCGGTGCCAATTGATAACGAATGGCAAGAATCCGTTGCTCGTCTTGATGATCTCGAACAGAAATGCCGAGTGGTTGAAGAGAAACTACGAGAACTGAATCCGGCATTTGATGGAGAACTATCTCGCAGAATTGGGGCGTCCGGTATTTTAGAGCTTAAACTCGACACCACATACACCACCGATATTTCTCCATTGTCTGCCCTAGACAGCGACCATGAGTTGAACCTTAGTGAGCCTGGGTACACAACGCCAAGGCGATCTTGGTTTGAAGACCTGACGCCCCTAGAGGGAAAGCAATACGACGTTGTTAGTCTGACAGGTACATGTGTGCGTGACCTGACGCCTCTGCGAGGAATGCCACTCAAAAACCTCTACGTTCGTGAGACAGAGATCAGGAGTTTTAATGGCATGGAGGATGCGCCATTGCGCGGAATTGATGCCCGATTCTGCCAGCGTCTCACGGATCTGGCAGCGCTTTCAGGCAAGTCATCACTCGTCTCGCTTGAGCTATTTGGTGCAGCCGTTCAGGACTTGGGGCCTTTAGCAATGACATCAATTGGGAAATTGGATCTGACTGAGTGCTCGAACGTTGCGGACCTGACTCCGCTGCGGAATCTTCCTTTGCAGGAGATCAATCTCTACGCGACTTCGGTAACAACGCTGGAGCCACTTCGCAAGCTTCGCCTAAAAAAGGCAATCTCCTTGCCGGAAACGGTACCGCTGATCGAGCGCTATAAGTTCATCGATGAGCAGAAGGAAGTGACGAATCGCGACCAACTTCTTGGTGACTTCCGCCGCCAAATTGCTGCGAAATTCGCCGATCACCGTGCAGCTGCGGAGTTGATTGTTGGCCTAGGCGGATCGTTAAAATGCAAAACCGTGCTTCCGAATACTGGAGTCGAAGTTAACCTCAATCCGGGCACTAAGATTCCTGAGGATATTGTTTTCCGCCTTTACAGCGTGAATCTCAAATCAGTCAAGCTTAAGCCAGAAGACGTGGCCGTACTGAACAAAGCACTGCCTGACTCATTGCATTCACTCGACCCTCCCGAGGACGCAGCGAGCGCGCAGGTCTTGTTTTCAAATCTTACCGAGCTGTCAAAGCTACGGGAACTTGGTTTGAATCGAGCTTTCCAAGCCAAAGATATTCCAGTGCACAAGTTTACAAACGTCACCGCACTCCATTACTCTGACCTAGCCGATGCGGGTTGCCAGCGGATCGCGAGCCTCAAGAAACTGGAGCGGCTATCGCTTACGGTGCCGCGTTGTAGTGTGCAGTCGATTAGAGAGATGCTGAAAGCATTGCCAAATCTTACGACGATCCAGTACGCCGGTCGCGGTGTGCGCGACGACGAATTGGTCGTGGCCATTGTACAAGCCGCAGCAAATCTTACCGAGCTTAGCATAGAAGAGACGCATATCAGTGACGCTGCATTGGAAGCGATCGGTGACTCAAAGCTGACGAGGCTAGGAATTACCCGGTGTCGGAACATCACGGATACAGGAATTCAGAACCTAGAAAAGTTGCCGCTGGACTATCTGCGCATCTTTGACAATGAACAGCTTACTGACGCGATATACGACACGGTATGCAAGATCGACTCGCTGACGTGGCTTTTAATCGGGCCAAATGTCAATGACAACGTTCTTGCTCGAGTTGCAAGCCTGCCAAATCTTACCAAATTGAGCTTAGAAGGTAATCAGGTCACCAATGACGGCCTAGCTAAACTAGTGTCCACGAAGCTAAAGTATTTCGTTGCTGATCTACCGAACGTCAACGATGAAGGCATTCCGAACATTCTGCGTCTGAAGGGCATTGCAACGATGAATCTTCGCAACACGAATGTCTCTACTAAAGGTCTCCGTGAATTGCAGCCGCTTCTTCAGCGTAATGGGTATGTGTCCAATAAAACGCGGGGTCTCGCTGACAAAATCATTGAACGTGGTGGGCAAATCTATACGGATCTTCAGCCCGATCGTAGGTGTCCAACCGAAGTACCATTGCCCAAAGAGCCTTTCCACATCACGGAACTGGCATTCGATAATCAAGCACTTGACCCGACCACCATCGTTGCGGAAGTCATCGCTGCCTCGCCAGTAATCAGTCGAATTAGTCTATCCAGAATGAATATCGCCAGTATCCCGAATCTGTGCGACCATCTAAAACAAGAGAACAAACTGATACATCTCGGCCTCGTCATTGAGAACACAGAAGACCTCGAGGCAATTGCCGAACTACGTACGCTTCAAAGTATTGACTTGACAAACTCTTCAGTGACTTGCGAAGAAATCGCTGCTTATCTTTCCGAATTACCGCAGCTATCAGCACTCGTACTATCGAATCTTAATCCACGGATTGCGGATAGAGACCTTGTCCATCTGAAAAAGTTGCCACAGCTGAAACGAATAACGCTCGACGATTCCGTTGTCGGTGATCAGGGGTTCGAAATACTCGCGAAAATCCCGCTTGAATTCATTCGTTGTGAACGCGCCACTGTAACATCGGCTGGCTTGTCACATCTGCGTAATTCCATGTCGATCAAAGCTCTTACTCTGAATTCCTGCGACATTGATGACCAAGGGCTTTCGCATCTCCAGACTATTGAGAGTTTGCAGACTCTGTGGTGCAAAGACACGAAAGTAACTCGGAAGGGGTTGATTGAGTTCCAGAAGGCCTTGCCAAGCTGCAGAATTTACTGCGACTTTGGCGTATTCAATGCTGGGATGAAGATCCCCCCTAAATAAACGCCCTAGAGCCAGCGACCTGCTTTCGAATGGCAGGATGAAAGTACTCAAACGGTCAAACCACACTCGCTCAAGCATTCTTAGTGGCAGCCGGCATATCGATTGGGCTCACCTCCTGAGTTTTTCGTATCGACGTCCACTCGTTTTTCTGCTGACTTGTGTTCTCATGTGATTGTCGCATTCGTTTCCCCGAAAAATTGGAATTCTGTGACCGCTTATGAAATCAGTTGGCAATCTGAATACTAGGAGTGCGCGGAGCTTTGCTTTACAATAAAATGAATGTTTGGTTTCCCTTAGCTTGATCATTTGATCAATGGTGACATCGTGGCGTGCAGAAATTCGAAGCTTGGGAATGTAGCTATGATCTTGGCCGCACTATTTTTTGTGCCGATTGGCTGCATCACGATGATTTCGCCGATTCCCGGTGGCTCCCTGGTCCTTCCAGCGGCTCTTGCAACTCTTTGTTACGCGAGTCCCCGTTTCCGTCATTGCGCACGATATGCTCGGTCAAAGATGAACCGTCTGAACAAGCTGATGATATGGGCTGAGACGCGGCTCGGCCGGCGGATTGGAGGAGCGTTAGAGTTGACGCGGCCAAACACTTATGCTGCAGAGAGTGAAAGCTAGGCTGGTTGCACTATAGTCGCGAAGTCCTGGCTCTCATTTAGCGATCAGTTGAGCGGTAGGTTGACGGGTATTAAAAGGTTAGAAGCCTATGCCACGGCCCTATCCGCTGCGCGCCAATTCTTGAATGACTTCCGTTGCGACCTGCACGTCTTCTCGAGTGGTGTCGAATTGACCGACGGTAAACCGGATAACGAATTTGTCTTCGTGCTTGGTCTGCGTCAAGTACGTTCGGCCGTCGTTGTTGATGCGTTCCAAAAGTTCTTGTGTTGCAGCGCTGGGATCTCGTCCAGCCGGTGTGTAGCGAAACGTGAACAAAGAAAACATCGGAGGCGTCACGACCTCAAAATCCGCCAGTTTGTCGATCGTTTCGCTAGCTTCTCTTGCCCAAGCGACATGATTGCGGATGCGAGTGCGAAGTCCATTCAGGCCGTAAACGCGCATCAAGAACCAAAGTTTGAGCGCACGGAATCTACGGCCAAGTGGGATTGTCCACTCGGAATAGTTCGTAATCTCGTCCTGGCCAAGCGTTTCCAAATAGGTCGGGCGAATCGCCAGTGTTCGGATCTGTTTTTCGGGCTCGCGTAGAAATTGGATCGAACAATCGAAGTTGGCCCCAAGCCATTTGTGTGGATTGAAAACGATACTGTCCGCCAATTGGATACCTTGCCAAATTTCTCGAAACTCAGGGCAAATCATGGCCGAGCCAGCCCAAGCGGCATCGACGTGCGAGTAGATGCCTTCCTCGCGAGCCACTTGAAGAATTGTATCTAAGCGATCCGAGGCTCCGATCGAAGTTCCACCGATGCATCCAATTAAACCGGCAGGGCAAAATCCGGCCGCTCGGTCTTCTTGAATCGCTTGCTTCAGAGCATCAGGGCACATGGCCCAGTTCTCATCGGTCGGAACTTTGACTAAGTTCGTTTGGCCGATCCCGGCCAATCGCACGGCCTTGTCGATGGAGGAATGTGTCTGGTTCGAAGCGTAGATGCGCAATCGCGGAGTGTTGTACAGCCCTTCCTCACTGCCTTTCCATCCTAGAGCAGTTTCACGCATGGTAAGCACGGCGGATAGAGTCGCGTTCGTGGCCGTGTCCTGGATGACACCGCGATAGTCGTCCGGCAAGCCTAAGCCCTGCCGGAGCCAGTCCACCATGACTGTTTCCATTTCAGTGGCGGCTGGTGAGGTCTGCCAGAGCATGCATTGAGCCGAGATGGCGTTGGCCAATTGTTCGGCCAGCATAGAAGCGGGCGAAGTATTGGAGCTGAAGTACGCGAAAAAACGAGGGTGCTGCCAGTGCGTCATTGCATCGGGCACCAGCGTTGTGAAGTCATCAAAGATGGCTTCCACGGCTTCGGCCTCTTCGGGCGGCTGCTCCGGCAGTTTGGCCGCAAATTCTCCTTTGGCAACCTGCGATCGTACGGGCCGCTCTCGGATCGTCGCGTGATATTCCGCCGTCCACTCGGCCGCTCGCCGCGACCATTCGACAAGTTCTTCGTAATCCATGCGCGCTACTTCGAGAAGTCAACTGGAAGTTCCGCGATCACGGTATCTCCGCGACCTGTCTCATCTGCAATGCTTTGAATGGTCCACATGTCAAGCTGATTGTCGCCGTCCACCACACTGCCGCTATAGTCTCCCCAAGCACCGCCCTCAGTTGCAGCTTTGCCTTTGCCGAGTGAAATCATGGGACGCAGTGTCCCTGGCGGATCGCTTGCACGGCGATAGGCGAAACGCGGACTGATGAACATGTCAGGTCCAGTTTCCTGAAATCCAACTAACAGGTCTAGGTTCTTGTTCACCGCAATTGTGGTTTGAATGTAGCTATTCTTTTCATCGCTAATGCGACCACTTTGAACGAAGGAACCATCCTTCATGTCTACTTGGTGCCACTGAACGCCCGCGCGTCCCTCGCAGTTCACGGCTTGCGAGAACCAAAGGTATCCACCCTGGATAACCAGGTTCTTAGGATTGCGATCGCCGGATGCGGTCCTTTTGTCCGTTCCTTTTTGCGGCGATTGAGGAGGCCAGCCAAAGTACTGGAAGTTGTGTGGAGCTGAGACTACAAATTCTGCCAGCGGAGAACCATCTGGCAAAGTGCTTACACGCGTGAACTCAATGTTACGTCGCGTGAGTTTTACAAAGTACAATTCGTCGAGCGCGTCCTGCGTAGCAACGGGGTGCCCTAAGTTACCATCGAAGTGGTATACCGTTGCTGGCTTACCAGCCTTGGCTTCCGCCGTTTTCAGAACGAAAGATTGTTGTGGACCGCCAGGAAAAGTGTAGCCAATCCAGCCTTTGCTGTAGCCGATTCCACCACCATCGACACCGCCCGGAGCCGGAACCGGATAAGTATTCCATGCAGCGGTTGGATCCTTCGTTGCTGAAACGGAGATGTTCACTGGCTTGAGTTTGGCTTGGTCCCAAGGATTCCACAGGTCGAAACCAAACACTTCGTTGTGCGCGTCGTAAAAAAGCTTTGGGTCAATACCGTTATTGAAACAACGCTGTGACACCCCTTGGACAAATTCCCCTTGTTTGTTGTAAATGATCAGGCCATTGTTGGTACCGTGCAGA
>JBCCEO010000099.1:0-15590 GCA_039030255.1 Planctomycetota bacterium
AATAAAACTGATGCTTCCCCAATTCATGTTCCGTCTTTTGAAGCCATGTCATGCCGCGCATCCTAGTTCTTAACACCGCTATTGCCTTGCTACTGTCATCTCTAGCTTTTGCGACTCGTCTCACAGCTGACGATTCGGCATCGGATGAAAAGAAAACCAGAGAGACAAAATGGAAAGAACTTTTCAACGAAAAGGATCTAGACGGCTGGCAAGCGAACATGAAGCCTGAGTCCTTTTCAGTTGAGAATGGCTTGCTCAAAGCGCATGGCAAGGAGGGGATGTCGCATTTGTTTTACGTGGGGGATAAGGGCAAAGACGTTGTCTTTAAGAGTTTCGAACTTTGGGCCACTTGCCGCTCCGAACCGAATTCGAATTCGGGCATCTTCTTTCATACCAGCCGTGAACTTCGCAAGAAGAAGTACTTGAATCGCGGCTACGAAGTTCAGCTGAACAGCTCCAAACGTGAGAAACGCAAGACCGGCAGCTTGTACGCGATTGTTGATCTGCCAACATCGCCTGCCGACGAAACCAAGTGGTTTGAATTGCGATTCCGCGTTGAGGGAAAGCGTATTCAAGTCTGGGTCGATGATGTACAGGTGGTCGACTACACCGAGCCGGCAAATCCAGACCGTCCTGCATCACGCGCAGGCCGACTGATTAATCCAGAAGGCGGAGCAATAGCGCTGCAGGCGCATGACCCTGGAAGCATCTTCTACTTCAAATCCATCCGAGTCCGAGAGATTCGCTAGCCAAACGCTTTTCGATGAACCAGATAATCCTGGCACGTGTAGCAGGATTTACACAAGTCCGTCTGAAGTAAGGGTAAGTTAGGGTTGCGCATTGCGGACTAATGCTAGTACCTCGAATCTGAATTACGGTTCCAGCAAACGTGTAAATTGTGGGCTCGGTTGTCTCCTCAATTTAGGGAGTTTGAAATGCAAGGGAAGGCAGCAAAAAGGCAGTGATTTCAGAACGGCTACAGTCCGTTCTCGTCAAGATTGTGCGATGTCTGTCCAGCCCTCAGCAACCGGTCTTGCGGGGGCGAATGATCTTACCGGCTTTTGAAGGAATGCAAAATTCTAAAATTGCCGAGCAACTCAGCTGTGAAAGACACGCCGTTGGTAAATGGAGACGACGATGGCAGAAAGGCTTTGAAGAACTTATTTCCATCGAATGCGCCGAGACGACAAAAGCCCTTCGGAAGGCAATCACTGATCTGTTGTCCGATCAACATCGTCGCGGATGCAGACCGAAATTCTTGCCAGATCAAGTCGCTCACGCGTCCAGTCACCCATTGGACTTCAAGGGAGATCGCTGACGAGGCAACCAAGCGGGGAATTGTCGACTCTATCTCGGCCAGTCGGGTCGGGTATTTTTTAAAAGAAGGCCGACCTCAAACCTCACCTTGTTCGTTATTAGCTCAATCCCAAGCCGGCTGATCCAGTGGCCTTTGAGCGAAAGGTCCAACAGGTCTGTCGCGTCTACCTCAATGCAATCGCAAACCATCGTGATCATGGTAATCGTACGATATGCATTGATGAAATGGCGGGACTTCAGGCGATCCAGCGCGCCGCTCATTAGAAGCCAACGGTCCGTCGGTGGTCGCAAAACAGGAATTTGAGTACAGGCGGAATGGTACGTTGTGTTCATCGACTTCAACATGACGATGGCAAAGCCAATTCGATCGACCTTCACCGGAAGGCCACTCAATATCTAAACTGAAGAGACAAACGCCACCATGGAACCGTAATTCAGAATCGAGGTACTAGTGTAAAATGGCTCCCCGACCCGATTCTGGATCAGCAACACAATCCAACCAGGTGATCATGAACGACTCAGAAGATTTCTGCCATAAGGAAGAACATGATTCCCGGCCATTTTTTGACGGTGGTGATACGGGTTGTGGAGAACTCTTGCTAGATTTACTGTTGTTCATGAAGCGGCAGCCTGGCGGAGCGGTTGTACGAGTACGAGCACTCGATGCGGGTGCGCCGCTGGAAATTCCAGCTTGGTGTCGGCTCACCAAGCATCAATTGCTGGCGAGCGAACATCCAAACTATGAAATCAAGAAATCAGAATCCGAAGGAGGATCGAAGTGAGTGATAGCTTTTGCGTGACGATCAATTCATGCAAGGAAAATGGGGACAAGGCAACGGTAGGTTTCGTGGTCGCAACGGCCGCATTGGGATCGGGCAAAGATACTTTAGTCTTCCTTAGTACCGATGGTGTTTGGGCGGCGGTGAAGGAAGAAGCGGCCAATGTGGTCGAAGGCGAACCCTTCAAGCCACTGACGGAACTGATCGAAAACTTTTTGCAAGCTGGTGGCAAAGTTATCGCATGTGCACCTTGTTGTAAAAAGCGAGGCATCGAACAGGAGCAGCTTTTCGCGGGTGTCGAGATCGCGGGAGGCGCGGTTTTGGTGGAATGGCTCAGCAATGGCTCGCCAAACGTTAGCTACTAAAGCGAACAAAAAAGCGAACAGCAACAATGGCCATTGAAGAGTTTCCTAGTGCAGACCACGTCTTCGACGGCGGATCGATGGACTGTGGATCAGGTCTCATCCTGTTGATACGGCAAAACATGCTGAAGGTGCCCGAAGGGGGGATTCTGGAGATCCGCAGCAGTGAACCAACGGTAGAAACGGAGTTGCCGCCTTGGTGCCGAATGGTAGGCCACGTCCATCTTCAAAGCTCACAGCCAGAAGCCGAACTATGGCGACATTGGGTGCAACGCGGCGGCGATAATCAATCGGAACTGGAGGAACTTGAGTCCGATAAAACGAAAGCTAAAGAGTTCAAATGGAGTCTTCGTGCACGGCGGGCAAACAGTCTTGAGACGACGGTTTACTCACGCAACTTTTCTTGGCCCTCAGGCAACTCGGTTGATTTTGATCGTTCGAGCGAGAGGCCAAGTTCCGTAGAGCAGTTTTTCGGATCTGTACTAGCCGACGTGATCAACTGCTTTTCCATCCGATGTAGCCGAAGTCAAATCGTGTTGGACGAATTGGAAGGCACGGTGAATGGGACCCTCAATGATTCCTTGGCTGCAACTGGCATCGAGCAGGGCGATTCATCGGTCCGGGGAATCAAGATTATTGTGTATGTGACCTCAACTGCGACTAGCGAAGCGATACAACGCGAGTGGCAGGCGGCCTTGTCGGACTCGGCCGTTTTTCAAACGATTCGCAAAGCTTGCGAATTCGACACCAAACTCGTACTCATGTAACGCTCGGAACGAGAATGTTTTTTCCAGTAACACAGGTTGGTTCTTGGCCGCGTTCCGCAAAGCTGCTCGCCGCGCTGCGCGAAAAACGAAGCGGTCGCTTAGCATACGACGACTTTGAAGCGATCGCCAAGGAAGAAATTCGTCGCTGCGTCGATCTGCAGCTTCAGGCAGGAGTCGACTACGTTGTGGACGGAGAGCTACGTCGCGACAACTTCTATTCTTTCATCACGGATAAGGTCGAAGGTACTCGATTGATGTCCTTGGCTGAGATGCTGGATACAGTCGAAGACAAGGCGGCTTTTGAGGAGATGTTACAAACTTTGGATGCGCCGGCATTCGCTATTCGCAATCCGACATGTGTTGGCAAACTCCAACGACGAAAACCGTTGGCAGTGGACGACTTGAAATTCCTGCGTTCTCTAACCGATCGACCTGTCAAAGTAACTTTACCTGGCCCCTACCTGTTGACACGGGCGATGTGGGTGACGGCCTATTCGGTGGACGCCTATGGTGATAAGCCAGTCATGGCGGATGACATCATCGCTATTTTGCGAGAAGAACTTGCCGAGCTCGTGGCGGAGAACGCAGAGTTTGTGCAATTTGATGAGCCCGTTTTGACAGAGGTCGTGCACAGCGGCGAGGATAAACGTCGAACCTTCATGTGAGCGACCCTTGCTACCCGCCGTGATGCGGGTGCCGAATTGGCCTATGCGGCCGAGTTGATGAACCGAGTCGTCGAGGGCTTCGAAGACCAACTGCGGATCGGCTTGCACGTGTGTCGCGGGAATTGGTCCAAGCGTGAAGACGTTTTGATTTCAGGCGACTATCGGCCCTTAGTCGATTGTTTCTCCAAGATGAACGTCCAACAGTTGGTGCTTGAGTATGCGACACCTCGCGCGGGAGATCTCGCCGTCATTGGACGTAAACTTAGCAATCGCGAAATCGGACTTGGCGTATGCAACCCGCGCACCGAACAACCCGAGTCCGTTGATTTTATCGCCGATAGGTTGCGGCAAGCACTCAGCTACTGGACGCCCGAAAAGATCTTTCTCAATCCAGATTGCGGCTTTGGATGCTTTGCGAACCGATGTGTGAATGAAGAAAGCGTAGCCTTTGAAAAACTAAACGCGATGGTAGCCGCAGCCAAGAGAATTCGCGCAGAGTGTGGTGTTTAGCAGCTATATCTTCATTGAAGCGACAATGCGCAAGCCGTCCCTTTCGAAACGGCGAGCGTTGGATAGTCATATGCCGCCGCGTTCCTTACTTTGAGTAGACTTCGTGTTGCTCGTCTCCGGCTGCGAGTACGTAGGCTACGAGGTCAAGGACTTGCTCCTCGGTCATCCAATTGAGCATTCCTTGTGGCATGACGGACTTACCGTTGGAGCTTTCTGCCTCGATGTCGTCCTTTAAGACCACCATGGATTTGTCAGGGCTTAGTGGATCAGCCTTGAGTACGATTTCGTCGTCGGTTTCCTTGACGACAAAACCGCTGATGACGTTGCCATCATAGGTCAAGAAGGACTTGATCGCATACTCCTTGGCCACATCTTTGTTCGGATCCATGATGGATTCTAGGATATATGCCGAGTTGCGTTTTTTGGCGTCGAGCTCGGCCAAGTTGGGTCCGAAAACGCCGCCTTCGTCTCCTAGCTTATGGCACTGAGCACAGCCAACGCGCTTGAACCATAGCTTGCCATCGGCGTGCGAGCGTCCTGCTTCAGCGAGCTTTTCTGCTGGGAAGTCGCGGAGGGTCCATTCTTTGACCAGCTGCGGAACCCAGCCATCCGTAGGACCTTGCTCAATCGGCTGACTACCATCCTCAAGCGGGTACTTTTTCAGCAAGTCGTTGGCTGCCCAGAAGACAGCGTCCTTGTCACGTTTGACGGCGCGGATTCGTGATACAGTTTGTGTGGCAATTGGCTTGACACGATTGGTCCAGGAGTTTCGAACGTAAGTTAGAACTGCGGCGATTTCCTGATCATTAAGCAAGTGCCGGAAGCCGGTCATGGGAGGAAGCGGTGGCGAACTATAGCGTTTGCCTTTGACTTCGATGGTGCCGTGCATGCCGTCCAGTACCAAGCGGACGAGACGCTCTTCAGAGCCGGTTGCCCACAGGCTGTCATCAAGCGGCGGATACAAGTTTGGCAAGCCCTGGCCATGGGGTTGGTGGCAGGTCGCACAATGGCTTTCACGTTTGTAAACCTCTGCACCGAGTTCCATAACACGGGGATCAGCTTTGACTGGAATGCTGGATCGAAGGTCTTTCAGTTTTCGACCAGCCCTTTCGATCGACTTGTTGTTTACCGCCAGAGCATCGCCTAGATCCAAAAGCTGCGAGTACGCGTCGGATTGCTTGTCGACTGGAGTCGCTTCGGCCGCAAAGGCTAGCAGGTTTTCGAGAATGGAATCGTGCTGTCGGCTTGGGAGATTGCTCAGTACGAAACTAGCAGGCAGGGTTGCAAGGCCTTCGAGTGCTTGGCCGCCAAGCGTTTCGTCCCCCATCAGCTTTGCAATTTCCATGACTTTGACTTCATCGTGGCCGGGCCAACTAACAATCAAAGAAAGTGCCCGGCTTCGCAGATTGGTGCCACCGGCAGGACGCAAGTTGCTGGCTGGGATTTTCTGTTTGCCAGTCCCTGGGCCCTTCCAAGAAACTCGCAGACCGTCGCCTCCACCATTGTCGTAATACGTGACTACGATCTTGTGCAAGCCGGCAGTTAGTCGAATACTCCCCGACTTTTCGACCATTCCATGGTTACCGTCGTTGCTTACGACCAATTGGTCATCAATGTAAAGTCGAGAGCCGTCATCAGAACTGGTGTAGAACGAGTATTGTCCATTCTGGGGAATCACAATTCCCGCCGTTTGACGCGTCGCAAATCCATCTTTCTTCCCGCCGGGAACAAATACCGAAAAGTCTTCAAGGCTGCCCGTCAGGCTTGGCTTCAAGCGGTCTAGGGTTTCCATGGCGACGTTGCTCGGATTCGGTGAATAGTACTCGTAGGCGACAGCCGGACCAGCGATAGCAGGCTGATTGTCTTCGTCGGAGCGCAGGGCTTCGGGCAGTTCAAAAATGAGTGGTTGTACCGATGCATATAGTCGATCCATGTCGCGACGATCTGGAATCATGGTGATTCCAGCAAGGGCATCGCCAAGCATTAAACGTGATGTTTGTGCCTGATTCCAAGCTGCTCCGACATCACCGCTACGGAACCAACCCGCGAAAGCCGCTTGCCGCACTTCGATTGACTTCGTGGTTTCGCATAGCGTTTTAAGGCTGGCAGCATTGGAGCGTAAATCGTCGTCACTGATTCTTTCGAGCAAATCTGCTAGGTCGATAAGACTTGGCGCTCCAGATTCTTCCGCTTGCTCGATGCTCGTTAGCAGTTGAGCAAAATTCGTACGGCCTGAATTAGCGGCCAACGCTTCGATTGCTTCCCAACGCGAGCCTGCGTCGATCCCTTCGCGATTAAGGATCGCTGCGTACACTTCAGGTGATTTCTCCATTTGCATCAAGAGCTTGGCATTCGCGTTTTGCAGGGCGTAGGTTTTGGCAGCGGCGGAAAGCGGTAGTTTCTTGGCGATTGCATCGGAGATCATCTTGTCGACTTGAATCTGCCCTCGCGCGTAATTGAGCACATCGTTCAGCTCAGGATCTAACTCGCGATTGGCGACCTCAAAAATGACTTCTGCTGCGCCGAGTCCTTCAAATTCGGTGGCCGCTTTAGCCGCTTCGGCACGCACCAACGCGGACTCATCGCGGGCAGCCAGCGAAAGCAGCTCGTTTGCCCTTGTGTTGTCCTTCGTTGCCCGTGTGTCATTGGCTGCCTGTGTGTTGTCGACAGCAATCATTTTGGCCCAGTGCCCTAGAGAGCGAATCGATGCCGCACGAACGCGTGGCTCGGCCGATTGATAGACTTTGCTCACCAAGTCCACGTTTGGTACACGATGCTCTTCGTGAATCCACAAGCACTCTAGTAGGGCTTGGGCTTCATCGTGATCTGGATTGGAATTGGCGGGATTTAACTGGGAAGTAAAGCTGGAAACGGCTTCGAGGACTTCGGCGGATTCTCGACCGCTGAGCTCCAGACGGACTCGATATCGCACGTTGTTTTCTTTCGAAAATAGATGGTTGAGGACTTGTGCGATAGGCTTATCCTTCATCTTAGCCGGAGTGAGTTTTGGGCGCCCTTTGGCCGAGACGCGGTAGATGCGACCGTGCGTGTGGTCACGGTTTGGATCACGCATATTGTGCTGCATATGACCGATCAGCGTGTTCTGCCAATCGGCGATGTAGAGCGCCCCATCTCCGCCGACTTCGATGTCGGTCGGCCGGAAGTTGGGATCGGTCGATTGGATCACATCGTTGGTGCGCTCGGCAGAGATGGCAGCGCCGTCGTATTGCACTTGGTAGTTGAGGACTCCTAGAAATCCGATCGTGTTGCAGATTAGAAAGTTGTTTTGATATTTTTCAGGAAAGTGACTGCTTGAGAGAATCCCAGTCGCGGCAACAGGGCGCCATTCCTTCTTGAACCACTGGCGTCCGCCGGGGCGCTGGCCTTTGCCGATACTCACGTAGCCACCAGTTCCGCTTGTTCCGTCATTGGCGAACTGAAATCCCCAGCGATCAAACACGTCGCCGTGCGGATTCGGACCGATGGGATAATGAAACTCCATTTCGAAGGTTCGCGGGTTGAAACGGTGTACGCCGGTCTGTCCGGACCGATAGGTTTGTGTTGGAGTTTCGAAAGCGGCAACATTGAAAACGCCTCGCGACCAATACAGCCAGCCGTCAGGCCCGATCACCATTGCGTTGGCCGAGTGGTGTGTGTCCGCACTGGACACTCCTTGTAGGACGCGCAATTTGAAGTCAGCCTTGTCGTCCCCGTCGGTGTCCTTGAGGAACCAAATCTCGGGAGGTGCGGCAACGAGTACTCCGCCGCCCCAGAATTCAAAGCCAGTAATACTGTTCAGTTCATCGGCGAACACGATTAGCTCGTCCGCTTTTCCAGCTTGGTTTTCGTCCGGCAGGATAATCAGAGCATCTTTTCGCGGCTCCGTTGGATTCCAGTGCGGGTAGGAGGGCCAGACTGAGGCCCACAGGCGACTGTCCGAATCGACGGCCATTTGCACTGGATTGATCAAACGCGGGAACTGCTCTTCGGAGGCGAATAAATTGACTTCCAAGTCGTCAGCCACGGTCATTTTTTCCATGGCTTCTTCGCCGCCTAGGTACGGGAAGGCTCCGCCTTCGAGCGGTCCTTCGCGGTTGGGTCGGACGCTGAGTTCAGCCGGCAGGTTGCCGTCTTTAATTTCGTAGTAATCTCCCTTTGCCACGGCCCAAATCGCCTTGTCGCGATTTTCCGTCATGACATCAAAGATCTCCATTTCACGCATCATGACATCGGCGTTCGACTGGCCAAACCATGCGAGCTTGGAGCGTCCGCCAAATACGTTGTATTCGTCGACCACGCGGTAACGACTAAACCAGTGGTAGTTCTTGTCGAGTACAGCTTCTCGCAGTTCGGCAATTTCATCATCTGACGGAATAGGCTCGCCGGGTGCGGCCATGTCGAGAATCGCAAGCGCTAGGGCACGATTGCCAGAGTCCAGCAAGTGAATGCCGTTCATTGTTAGTGGCTCTTCGGACTCCGCGTACATTTTTTTCGACACGGCAAACAGATTGAAGAATGGCAGTTCCAGCGCCTCGCAAACTTTCTGCATCGCTCCCGTGTAGAGTTCTAGATTCTTGTTGTTCTCGCTGCCGTCTGGCAGGTGTGGGCTTTTCAAATCTTCGTGGGCAATAGGCGAAAACACGATGATGCGGGGTGCGGATACTCCGTTGTATTTTTGTGTTTTCATGTGCGATAAAGTTTCCGTCAAATCCTTCGCGAATTTGTCGAGATTCGACTCGCCTTTGAGTGCTTCGTTGTAGCCAAAGAAGCAGGCGATCACATCTGCCTTGCACTTGGTCAGCCATTGGTCGGCATCGCCAAAGTTGTTGGCGCGTTGCCGAAGTTTGACTTCGTCGCCGGAAAAACCCAGGTTGCGAAACGTCAAATTGTGCCGCTTGTGCATTGAGTGGATGTAGGTTTCCAGCCAGCCATGATGTTGCATCCGATCGGCCAGCGTATTGCCGATATAGACGACATGATCGCCAGGTTGGAAAGGGCTTTCTTGGGCGATTAGGCGTCCACTCGAGGACGGCGCGATAGAAGCCGACAAGGTAGGCAATACCAACAGCGCAAGCGCAACTGCGCGAAACAAGTTCTTTTGCATGAATAGACTCTTCGTGAGGGGTGCGAATAAAGTCAGCGTAGGCGAAGGTGGGACCAGCGAAGCTTGAAAAGTTCCTGAACAGGAGCATTCCGATCGATCCACCTTGAAGCGGGGATCTGGCCCTTTCAAAAAAGGGGCTCCTTTCACTAGTGGCCTACAGGGCCTCATTGTAACTCAAATTCTTACCGTTTCGCCACCGCGTTCATTGGATGGAGTGAGCCCAATCGTCGCAGGCAGAGGCGAAATTAAGCGGATGCTAGGGGGGAGGGCTCCGGTTTAATGCTCCAACAGATTTTTTCAGAGTTTCTTGAATCCAGTAGCGTTGTTTCTGCGAATTACCAAGAGACAACCGATTTTTGGAGGAGAAACACCATGCCTGAGAATGTTGAAGTACAAGCGTCCGAGACCGATGTCCGCCGAAGCTGGAATGACGTGGAACGAGCGGAACGGCGGCTGCTGGCCCAAATCAAGCAACAATGGTTGTGCGAGCTACTGGAGTTTCAAAGCGACAACGATAGTTCGATGGAGCCCATCGTGGTGCTCGCGCCTGCTGGTTAGCGGGAGTCATGCGACTTGTCGGCCATGGCCTGAATTCACTCAGCTCTTGCAAATTCAGCGAACCCTGAGGCGTTGCTCGTGCTCGTATTCGTCTTGCAGCCGCGAGACATCAATTGTTTCGTACTCTTGGCGGCGCTGACTGACTCCTGAAAAAAAGTCTTGCAATGAGAGCTGGTAGGAGCGCGCAAGGAAGCTGATTCCAACGATTCCTGCTAGTGTGGCGAACAGCACTTCCCATGGAAAGTTGATCTCGCGTGCACTTGCCTCCGCGACTTGTAAGTTTGCACTCCATGCTTTTACGAGCAGCAGGCCAAAGAAGCAAATGTTGGCGAGTGTGAATGCCAGCGCACAAAGGCCAAACAGATCCTTGTGCAGTTTTTCAAGAGCCTTGCCTTCCCTTTTTCGCCGCCTGAGGGAAAGAGAGCCATCAGCACGGCGTTCGTTGAACTTGGTTGCTTCGGCTATCGCTTGGGGAAGATGAAAGAAAAGCAATCGAACGACAACAATGATGACGGAACATTCCATCAATAAAAGGAAGAAGATATTTGCTGCGATGCCGGGAGCCATCAAGAGCCAAGTGATAATGGCTATAGGAAACACCTGAGCAGCGAAAAAGAATTCTTTCAAGCTCAAACGCAACATGCGTTACTCCAGCCCGAGAATACTTCGGAAGAATATACTTGGTCCCCAACTCCGTCCGGTACCTGACGTTGGAGTAGCGGTTAGATTCTAGCAGAAGGATGGGTTGCTAGGCCAAGATTTTCCAGTGCTCTTGTTGCAAGCACGGAATGCGATCGTAGAGCGGCACGATTGCAACGAGAGAGAAGAACGGTTGCACTCATCTTGGACTGGGTGACACATCGATAGAAGAGTTAGGTCAAGAACTGGATGCCAACCAGGAATTGAGGCCATTCATCGCCAATGTTGGTAGTGTGCATAACACGACCATACAGAGAAAGCTCTGCGTCAGGTACGACAATTTTTACGAATTCATGCTCGACAGGCAGAGGCGAAATCAGCCCGATTCCTTTGCGGCTGATGTCACTGGAGAAAGCCTTCAACTTTTCGCCAGCTGGATTGAAATCAGCGTCGAGCGGATGGAGCTCGACGGAAGAACGCCATGGAACCCGATCGCTATCCCGACGATTGGGATTACCAACGGTGAGGTTTTTCAAAATGCTTTTAAAAGCTTGATTGGCTACTGGGTTTGGTTTATCCATGATTGTTTTGCACAAAAATGCGACTAAGCAGCGATCTCTACAAAAACTGACCGCTTCGATCTCTGAACCATAGATTGCAGAGCAGAATAAGAAGTGCTGGTCCGGCAAGTCTTACCGGCGTATCATGCGCGGCCCGTAGCAACCGCACTTTGACTTTGAGAAACGGCTAGAATATGTCTGCCAAAACTCGGACAAGGGTCAGGATAGAAATCGTTCAGCCGGTTTGCTAATCGAAACTTTCGGATAGCTGCGATTTCTTCGTGAAGACCGTCTATCCACCCAATCGGCCAAGTGGGTTGACTTCGATGCAAATCGAGGCATTCGGCAAGTCTAGCCAAATACTACTTGGGATCGTCTGACGACTGGCAGCGGTTGATTGATTCTAAGGCTCTTTCTGGTGACTTTCATGTTTAACATACGTGTGCTTCTGCTGGCTTTTTGCGTTTCGGTTTCTTTTTCACACCAGAAAGTCTCAGCGCAGGATTTTTCTGACATTCCAGTCGTAGACACTCATATTCATCTATACGACACGGAGCGAGACGCAGGATTACCCTGGCCACCGGAAACGGACAAGGTCCTATACCGCCCAGTTTTGCCGAAAGACTTCAATAAAGTTGCTGACGCCAACGGAGTGAACGCGACTGTAATTGTCGAAGCCAGTGTGTGGTTGTCCGACAATCAATGGGTATTGGACTTGGTGAAGAAGCAGCCAGAGCGCTATATCGGTCTGGTCGGTAGCCTCGAGATTGGAAAACCAGGATTTGAAGAAAACCTGAAGAAGCTATCTGCGGACCCGAGGTTCGTAGGGATTCGGATGCGAGAGCGCGATTCAGGAGAGCACGAGCCAGAGGACTTCTTTACCGATGCAGTTTGGAGTGACCTGAAGCTGTTGGCCGACATGGATCAGACCTTGGACGTGCTGATGTTTCATTTCAGCCTGGAAGAAGTCGCAATGGTTGCTCGGCGTTTGCCACACTTAAAAATCTTGATCAATCACGTGGCGGGAGCAAATATCGAAGGCAAGCCAGCGGATGCAAAATGGATTCAAGGCGTCAAACTTGCTGCCAGACAGCCGAACGTGTATTGCAAAATATCTGGGCTTTTTCAGCAGTCGCACCGCCAGCCCTCACCGACTGGTGTGGAGTTTTACAAATCAACGCTTGATGTTTTGACCAAGGAATTTGGAGAAGATCGCATTGTTTACGGAAGCAATTGGCCAGTAACTATGCGAGGAGGCAGCTATGGAGACTTCAAATCAGTCGTGATGAAGTACTATTCGCCGATGGGCCGCGACGTTCTTGAGAAATTGCTTTACAAGAACGCATTGAAATTCTACGGGCTGGAAAACGTCGCAATCGGAAAGTAGCGAACAAAGCCCTCTACCGGGGGTTCATTGTGAAGGTTTCCTAATTCTGCAATACTTTCACCCGAGCGATTTTTTACTCTGGAGTGAATTCGATGGCTTTTCGTTCTCGTAAGCAAATCAGGCTGCTCATATTCCTGCTGATGGTTGGAGCCGCGTATTGCGTGCTTTTTGTTGCTAGCGACGGTTTGCGCGCTCAGGGTTTCCCCGAACCAAAGCCTACCGAAGACCATAATGTCTTTGCCCAAAACAAAGGCACTTGGTTGCACGAAATCAAGATGTATTTGAGTGGTCCAAATGGTTCGCCAACCAAGTTCCAAGGGAAGGAAGAAGTCAAATTGGTCAGCGGAGGGCTCTATCAACAAATTGACTTTCGAATGGAAATGCCAAATCGGGAATTCGAAGGACACTTCTTGTCGGGTTATAACCCAAAGGCAAAGCAGTACCAGGGCACGTGGGTCGACAATTTCACGCATGCGCCTTGCCGACTGACAGGCAAGTACGACGGGCAAGAGAAGCAACTCATCTTGCTTGGCACCGTGCAAGACCTGCGGGGTAACGAATTGCAGCAAAAACAGGTTACGACCTGGATGGACGAAAAGACCAAGAGCTTTGAGATCTTCCACGTTTTTCAGCAGGGAGACAAAGAGATTTCGGTGTTATTAATGGAGTCAAAGGCTACCAAGCAATGATATCGCAGTAGGTCTGACGCTAAGGTCAGATTGATTCTTTTCGGGGAATTCGGCTTGGTGAATACGTAGTGAACTTGTTGAAGCGAATCGTGTCTTGCTCAAGTTCTTTTATTGGAGAAGCTGCTTGTGTTGTTTGAATTAGGTGGTGGAGATGGAACGAAGCTCAATGAGCATCTTCATCCGGCATACAAGGCTTGGGTGGATCGAAATCCTGCGCAGGCTTACAAGGAATTACGAGCCCAGCGCGAGGTCTTGCGGCAGGAGCGTGAGAGCGGAAGATTGTCGGCCGACGACTGGATCTTTTCTACGGACGTATTAAGCGCCTGCGCAATGTATGAGGGTGCGCGAGTTGTTGGGCGAGCCGGCGCTCTAGATCATCCTGATGATCCCAACTTGGTTTTGTCACATATTTGGGAAACAGCACTTCACGGAAAGCTCTTTGACTGCCAAGACTTATTGGCGTCGGCCCGCAATACCTTGCCAGAAAAGCACTTTCCGGTCTTGAAAGCCCTGGAGGCTTACAACTTTTCGGTGTCAGGCTGGCGGAAGAGCGGCACTAAGGCGCATTTGGAGGCGGATGCCGATAGTCGAAACGACGCGTTGGCGCAGTATATTTTGTCTCGCGGTGCGTCTTATCGTTCTGCTTGGTCTGAGTCCATTGAAACGGGAACGCGCGCTTTGGAGCTTGCACCCGGTTGGGTTCGTGCTCGTTCTACTTTGTCGGACGCCCTGCTGGCTCAAGGCCGAGCCGAAGAAGCACTTGAATTACTGGAAGAGACGCCAGAAGACGCGATTCCTTTTTATTCCTTCGGGCTCTCCAAAGCAATTGCGCTCGAAGCCATGCATCAGCCCGAAGCAGCCATCAATTGCTTGTCGCAACTTCTTGACGACTGGCCGCTACGCTCACGCTACCAACGCTTTGCCGCTCGTCAGCTTGCTTTGTTGCAGCTGATCGAAGGGCGTGACACGGAAGCAGAGCAGACGATCGAGAGGTACAGTATTCGGTCCTTCCCGATTCATCGTAAATCTGAGGGAACAAAGCGATTCATATCATTACCATTGGTTTCGCAGGCTCATAATCACTGTGTACCTACCGTTGCCGCCATGGTGTCGGAGGCTCAGGGCCAATCGGCAGACCCGTTGCAATTTGCGAACGATATGAATACCACACATGGCACTCCCATGTGGCGAATGGTGGATTACATGAAGGAGAAAGGGTTTCAAGCGTTTTGTGTGAAGCCTGAGCTTGAATGTGTGCAGTACTTTATCGATCGAAATATTCCGTTGATCGGCGTACTCAATGGTTTATTCTCAAGCCACGTTGATGTAATCAATGGTTACGACACGACCTTGGGAATCGTTCATATTCGTGATCCCATGCATTGGTATGGGCGCAATATCGAGGCCGAATCGCTACAAGCCAGGTATCGCGATAGTGAAGGTCTCTGGGCCGTCGTGCAGAACCAGGAAGAGCCCGTGCCAGGGCAGTTCCTAGAACCTGTTGGCGAGGCATTTGTTGCGTTGACACGAGCCACAGCGAAGGGGCGACGCGAAGACGCGGAGAAGGCGTTTGCTGGGGTTCCAGACGATCATCCCTTGGTCTTCGCACGAGATTCGATTGCCCGCTTCGTGGTTTTGGATGAAAACGAGTACGACAAACGATTGGATTCGTACGTTGATTGGGATCAGCCGCTAGACCAAGGCCAGCTAAAGCTCGAGCACTTGCACGCTATTCTCGCGCAGATTTCACATGCCAATGCTGATCGGGTGATCAAGTTGATCGATGAGTCAGAGGAGCGATTTGGCGAGCGCTTCGCCGAGTACATTCGTTGCCAGTGCTTGGTGGCAAAACTGGAGTGGCAGGAAGCGCATCAGCGGTTAACTAAATTGAGTCGACATATTCCGCAAGTCGAATCAATGTGGAGATTGTTCTCTGTTGTAGAAGAACAGCTCGGAAACGCGGAAAAGGCAGAAAAGTACTTGGCGCATGCGCTCGATATTGCGCCTGAGGATGCGTCGCTCAACCGTCAGTGGCTTGACCTACATGCCGACTCGATGACTTGCCAAGAACAGTACGAGCTCATTGCTCGCTTGGCTGAAGAGAATCCTGACAACATCGAAGCCCGATGGACCAAGACGCACGCTTTGATGAATTTGGGAGATGGGCTTGCATTCGAAGCATCCATCAAGGAGTCGATTCGTTTCTGGCCCAGATACCAACTCGGCTACGAGACCTTGGCCGACTGGTATTTG